>CAZPWV010000072.1:0-9341 GCA_964590825.1 uncultured Rhodobacter sp.
CGGATGCAGGAAGGCATCCTGAGCCTGATGCAGATGCCGCGCTCGACCGTTGCCGTGCAGATGCTGAAGGAAGCCGGCCTGCCCTATGTGGTGGTGCTGACCCATCCCACCACCGGCGGCGTGACCGCCTCTTATGCCATGCTGGGCGATGTGCAGATTGCCGAGCCCAATGCGCTGATCTGCTTTGCCGGGCCGCGGGTGATCGAACAGACGATCCGCGAGAAACTGCCCGAGGGCTTTCAGCGCGCCGAATACCTGCTCGATCACGGGATGCTCGACCGGGTGACGCACCGGATGAAACTGCGCGATGAGCTCATCACCATCCTGCGGATGCTGACCGGGCTTACCCCCGCCATCAAGGGCGATCTTCCTGCCCCGGCAAAGACCGCGTAACCCTTTCATCTTGCCCGAAATACCTCGGGGTCTGGGGCAGCGCCCCAGCCTTGCCCAGCAGGTGCCGCCATGTCGCAACCCTCCGACGCCATCCTTGCCCGCCTGATGGGACTGCACCCGAAAATCATCGACCTCACACTGGACCGCGTCGATCGGCTGCTGGCGGCGCTCGGTCACCCCGAACGCGCCCTGCCGCCGGTGATCCATGTGGCCGGAACCAATGGCAAAGGCTCCACCCAGGCGATGATCCGCGCCGGGTATGAGGCCACGGGCAAGCGGGTCCATGCCTATACCAGCCCGCATCTGGCCCGGTTTCACGAACGCATCCGGCTGGCCGGTGAGCTGATTTCCGAGCCCGCTCTGGCCGCGCTTCTCGATGAATGCGCAGCGGCCAATGGCGGTGCGCCGATCACCTTTTTCGAGGTCACCACAGTGGCGGCCTTTCTGGGCTTTTCCCGCACGCCTGCCGATGTCACGCTGCTGGAGGTGGGTCTGGGCGGGGGGCTCGACGCCACTAATGTGGTCGATCATCCAGCCCTGACCATCATCACCCCGGTGTCGATCGACCATCAGCAATATCTGGGCGAAACGCTGGCCGAGATTGCGGGCGAAAAGGCCGGCATTCTCAAGCGCGGCGTGCCCTGCGTGGTCGGCCCGCAGGCCGAGGCGGGGCTGGAGGTGATCGAGGCACGGGCGGCACGGCTGGGCTGCCCGCTGCTGGTGCACGGCCAACACTGGCATGTGTTCGAAGAACGCGGGCGGCTGATCTTTCAGGACGAAAACGGGCTGATGGACCTGCCGCTGCCCAATCTGCCCGGCCCGCATCAGATCGACAATGCCGGGGCCGCGCTGGCTGCGCTGCGCCATCTGGGCCTTGGCGAGGCCGCTTGCGAGGCCGCCGTGACAAAAGCCGAATGGCCCGCCCGGATGCAGCGGCTGCGCCACGGGCCGCTTGCCGCAAGTGCGCCCGAAGCCGAGATCTGGCTGGATGGAGGGCACAATCCGGCGGGCGGCGAAGCGGTGGCCGCGACGCTGGCGCAGATGCCCCGCCGCCCCACGCATCTCATTTGCGGGATGCTCAACACCAAGGATATAGCCGGCTACCTGCGGCCATTGGCGGCGCAGGCAGACAGTCTTTCGGCCGTGTCGATCCCGCATGAGGCCAATACCCTGCCCGCTGCGGCTACCGCCGCCGCCGCAAGGGCGGCCGGGTTTTCGCAGGTGCACGAAGCCGCATCGGTGGCCGAAGCGCTGGCCCTCCTTGCCGGGCAAGACCCCTCCGCCCGTGTGCTGATCTGCGGATCGCTGTATCTTGCCGGGCAAGTCCTGCGCGAAAACGGCTGAGTTCTGCGCGAAATTGCAAAGATTCCTGTGCGCAAACGTGCCTTGGCGCACAGATGGCGGCTGCCTATCTTGGCGGCAACGAAAGGAGGCCCGATATGACACTCGAATTTGGCCTTGATACCTTTGGCGACATCACCGCCGACGCAACCGGTCCGCGCAACGCCGCGCAGGTCATCCGCGATACCCTGGCCGAGGCCGTGCTGGCCGATCAGGTCGGGCTTGACTACTTTGGCCTTGGCGAACATCACCGCCCCGATTTTGCCATTTCCGCCATGGAGCCGCTGCTGGGCGCGATCCTGGCAAGAACCACGCGCATCCATGCCGGAACCTCGGTCACCGTGCTGTCGTCCGATGACCCGATCCGGGTGTTTCAAAGCTATGCCACGCTGGATGCGCTGGCGCCGGGGCGGGCCGAGATTACCATTGGCCGGGGTTCGTTCACCGAGAGCTTTCCGCTCTTTGGCTTTGATCTGGACGATTACGAGACGCTTTTCAGCGAAAAGGCGCAACTTCTGCACCATCTGGTCAGCCGCGAGAAGGTGAGCTTTCACGGCAAGCACCGCAGCGCGCTGAAGGGCGTCACCGTCTATCCGCGCCCCGAACGGGCGCTGAGCGTTTGGCGCGGGGTTGGCGGCTCGCCGCAATCGGTGATCGAGGCGGCCAGCATGGACATGCCTCTGGTGATGGCGATCATTGGCGGCGATCCGTCCCGCTTTGCGCCACTGGCCGAGCTTTACCGCCAGACGCGGCTGCAAATGGGGGCGGCACGGCTGCCACTGGCGGTGCATTCCCCCGGTCATCTGGCCGAAACCGACAGCCAGGCGCGGGACGAATTCTTCCCCGCCTATGCGGAAATGCACGACCTGATCGGCCGCTCGCGGGGGTGGCCCAGGTTTACCCGCAGCGCCTACGAGGCCGAGATTTCCCGTGGTTCGCTGTATGTCGGCAGCCCCGAGACGGTGGCGCAGAAGATTGCAGGAACCGTGCGGGCGCTGGGGCTGGACCGTTTCACGCTGAAATATTCCGCCGGTCCGCAGCGGCCCGAGCATCTGCTGCGCACGATCGAGCTTTTCGGCACACAGGTGGCGCCACGGGTGCGGGAGATGCTGGGCTAGTCTGTGGCGGCGTGCCCTGCGACCCAGTCAGCCGATTGCATCTCGCGCAAGCGGCTGGCGGTGCGCTCGAATTCGAAGCTGCCGGTGCCTTCGATGTAAAGCCGCTCCGGCACATCGGCGGCCGAGCAGATCAGCCGCACCCTTGCCTCGTAAAGCGTATCGATCAGCATCACGAAACGCTTCGCCTCGTTGAAGTTCGACGCCGAAAGCAGCGGGATGGAATCGATCATCAGCACTTTCAACGCCCCGGCAATGGCCAGAAAATCGGCCGGCCCCAGCATGGCCCCGCACAGATCCCAAAACGAGGCGCGGCCCACCCCGTTGTGATAGCGTGCAATCACCACCTCACGGCCCATCAGTTCAAGGCGCAACCGGGCGCCCGCATCGTGCCCGGTCAATTCGTCCCAGAGCGCATCCATCGCCGCATGGGCCGCCGCACCCGCAGGCGAAAAATACACCTGCGCCCCGGCAAGCCGGTGCTGGCGGTAATCGTTTTCGCTTTCGATCTCGTGCAGGCCAAGCCGGTCGCGCAAGATTTCAATGAAGGGCAGGAACAACTGCCGGTTCAGGCCATTGCTGTAAAGATCTTCCGGCGGCCGGTTGGAGGTGGTCACCACGGTCACACCACGCTTGAACACCTCGTCAAACAGCCGCCCCACGATCATCGCATCGGCGATATCGTTGATCTGCATCTCGTCAAAGCACAGCAGCCGCACCGAAGCCGCAATTTCCAGCGCCACCGGCAACAGCGCATCTTCCGTCTTGCTGCGGCGGGCAATCTCGATTTTCGCCTGCACCTCCTGCATGAAGGCGTGAAAATGCACCCGGCGCCGGGGCACGTCGGTCGCATCGCAGAACATATCCATCAGCATCGACTTGCCGCGCCCCACCCCGCCCCAAAGATACAGGCCCCGCACCGGCTCGGGCGGCTTGGCAAAAAGTCCAAACAGGCCCGGCCGTTTCACCGGTGCCTCAAGCGCGGCCCGGATGTCCTCCAGCACCGGCAGCACGGCACGTTGCGCGGCATCGGCATGCAGCGCCCCTGCCGCCACGCGGCTGTCATAGAGTTGCATCAGGGTTTCTTTCATCGCGCCTGATTAGCCGCTGCGAGAGTGATTGAAAAGCTGGCGCAGAGCGGGCAGCTTGCATCAACCAAGGAGAAAACGATGACCAGGGATTTGCCCGTGCTGGGGGTGGCGCTCAGCCTCGACATGCTTGATCTGCACCGCGACTGGGTGCTGGAAAGCCAACGCGACGTGGAATTGCAAAGCTTCTGCTGGCCCAATACCGATGTTGCCGACTATCCGGCGATGATCGCCCGTGCCCGGCGGCTGCTTGACGGCCACAGCGGACGGTTGGGGCTGCACGGGCCGTTCATGTCATTCAAGATCGACTGCGCCGATCCGGCGATCACCGAGGTGATCCGGCAAAGGATGCTGCGCACGCTTGAAATCTGCGCTGCGCTGGGCGCCGATCAGATGGTGATCCATTCGCCCTATGGCATGTGGAACGAGGCCGAATGCGCCACCTCGCCCGCGGCGGAGTATGGTCATATCGAGCGGGTGCGTTACGTTCTGGCGCCGGTGATCGCCGAAGCCGAGGCGCTGGGGGTGGATCTGGTGATCGAGAATGTCGAAGACATCGATCCGCGGGCCCGTGTGCGGCTGGCCGAAGCACTGAAAAGCACGCGGCTGCGGGTGTCGCTCGATACCGGCCATGCGCAGATGATGCACAGCCGCTGTGGCGCGCCGCCGGTAGACGCTTTCGTGCAGGCCGCCGGGGCGCGGCTTGGCCATGTGCATCTGCAAGACATCGACGGTTTTGCCGACCGGCATTGGCACCCCGGCGAAGGTGTGGTTCCGTGGCATTCGGTATTTGCCGCGCTGCACCGGCTGCCCCGGATGCCCCGACTGATTCTGGAAGTGGATGACGAGCGGGGCGTCCGGCGTGGCGCGGAATATCTGGCGGCACTGGGCCTTGCGCGCTGAGCCCCGGCGGGGCATTGCGGCGCTTGAGGGGCGGCGAGGCTTGGCATAGTGTCGCCCCGCGACCCAAGCGACAGGACAAACCATGACCAACCCCAGCCCGCAACGCCTTCACCTCGTTTTCGGTGGCGAACTCGTTTCTGCCTCCCGCACCGATTTCAAGGATGTGAGCAAGATCCACATCGTCGGCATGTTCCCCAATTATGCCTCTGCCTACAACGCCTGGAAGGCCGAGGCGCAGCGCACCGTGGATGATGCCCATACCCGTTATTTCATTGCGCATCTGCACCGGCTGCGCGACGAGGAAACCGCCGCCTCGGCGACCGAAGAACTGGGCGGCTGACGCAGGACGCGCTTTCGATGCTGCATTCCATGGCCCTTTGGCTGCGTCTGGCGCTGATGCGTCTGAAACGGCCGGGCCATGCGGCGGGCACGGCGGCCGAACTGCCCCGCCCCGACGGGCCGCTTTTGTGGGTGCAGATCGGTGCGGAAACCCTGGGCGAGACGGCACCGGGGGCGGTGCTGCTGCTGGCCCGGCTGCGGCAGTTGCGCCCCGAGCTGCGGGTGATTCTGGTGGCCCCGCCCTGGCCGCAATGGCCCGAAGCGGTGCAACGGGTCGATCTGCCCAGGGATTGCCCCGCCACTGCCCGGCATCTGCTGGCGCATCTGCGACCCCGGATGATCCTGCTTCTGGGCAACGAATTGCCGCCGGCGCTGATCTCGGAAGCGGTGAGAGCCGGGGTCAAGCTGATCCTGGCCGATGCGCAGATGGCCCCGCTTGGGCCGCGGCGGGGGCTATTTGCACGGGCGGTGCAGCACGCCCTGCTGCGCCGTCTTGCGCATGTTTCGGTGCGCGATCAGGACAGTCTGGCGCCGCTGATCCGGCTCGGCGCGGACCCGAGGCGGATCGAGGTTGGCGGCGTGATGGGCACCCCGCCCGAACCTTTGCGCTGCTCCGAGGCCGAGCGCGCCTCGATTGCGGCGCTGACCCGCACCCGCCCGGTCTGGCTGGCCGCCGCCGTTTCCGCCGCCGAGATCGAGGCCGTGCTGGCGGCGCATGAACAGGCGCAGCACCATGCGCACCGGATGCTGCTGCTTCTGGCGCCCGACACCGAGGAGTGTGGCGCCGAGTTGGCGGCGCGGATCGAGGCCGGGGGCTGGACCGTCTCCCGCCGCTCGCAAGAGGGCGAACCGGATGCCGACACCGAGATATTCGTGGCCGACGAGGCCGGGGAATACGGGCTTTGGTATCGCATTGCCCCGGTTTGCTACATGGGCGGCACGCTGAGCGGTGCGGCCGGTCATGGCCGCTCGCCCTTCGAGGCGGCGGCACTCGGCTCGGCCATCCTGCACGGGCCGCAAACCGCCCCCTTTGGCGCCGATTACGCCAGGCTCGACGAGGCACGGGCCGCCCGGACGATCTATGACGAGCGATCCCTGGGTGAAGCCGTGGCCGATCTGATGGCCCCGGACCGCGCCGCGATTCTGGCGCATAATGCCTGGGCGGTCACCTCGGGCGGGGCGGCGGCGGCGGAATCGGTGGTGCGGGCCGTCTTGCGCCAGTTCGATGCGCCCACCGAAAAGGAGAAGGGCTGATGCAGGCACCGCTGTTCTGGTTCACCGAACCCGAGCGCCCCGCACTTGCGGCACGGCTGCTGGCGCCCTTGGGGCGGGCCTATGGCGCGGCCACGGCGCGGCGGGTGGCCCGGCCGGGGCTGCGCCTTGCCGTGCCGGTGATCTGCGTTGGCAATCTCAATGCCGGCGGCACCGGCAAGACCCCCACGGTCATCGCGCTGGTGCAGATGCTGGCAGAGCGGGGACTGGCGGCCCATGTCGTCAGCCGGGGCCATGGTGGCCGGCTGACCGGCCCGCTGCGGGTCAGCGAGCAACAGCACAGCGCCGATGCGGTGGGCGACGAGCCCTTGCTGCTGTCGGCCTTTGCGCCGACCTGGGTGGCCAGGGACCGCGCAGCCGGGGCACTGGCGGCACTGGCGGCCGGAGCACAGGTGGTGGTGCTGGATGACGGCCATCAGAACCCGTCGCTGCAAAAGGATCTTTCGCTGGTTGTGGTCGATGCGGCCAAGGGCTTCGGCAATGGCCGTTGCCTGCCTGCGGGACCGCTGCGCGAGCCGGTGGCGGCGGGTCTGGCGCGGGCCGATCTGCTGCTGTCGATCGGCCCCGAAACCGCGCAACAGGGCTTTGCGGCGCGCTGGGGCGGGGCCATCGGCGTGCCACATCTGCGCGCGGATCTGGCGCCCTTGCAGACCGGAATGGACTGGCAGGGGCTGAGGGTGCTGGCCTTTGCCGGAATCGGCCACCCGGAAAAGTTCTTTGCCACCCTGCAGGGGCTGGGCGCCGAAGTGCTGCGGGGCGAGGCGCTGGACGATCACCAGCCCTTTACCCCCCGGTTGCTGACGCGGCTGGAAACCGAGGCCCGGCTGCGGGGGGCGCAACTGGTCTGCACCGAAAAGGATGCCGTCCGCCTGCCCGCAGCCTTTCGCCCCAAGGTTCTGGCCCTGCCGGTGCGTCTGAGCCTTGCCGACACCGCACCGCTGGCGGCGGCGCTGACACGAATCGGGCTTTAGCGATCAACCGCCCCGATCAGCCGCCCAGCCGGGCATCGAGGATCCTCTTCAGCTCCTCATACCCCATGTTCGAGAATTTCTCGCCATTGATGACCATCGAGGGCGTGCCTTCGATGGCATCGGCGGTGGCGTTTTTCTGATAGGTGGCCACCATCGCCTCGGCTCTGGCGGTATCGTTCAGGCAGGCATCGATCTGCTCTTTGGTCAGCCCCGCCTTGAGCCCGACCTTGCGCAGATTGTCGGCAATCGTGGTTTCCTTGCCGTCGCCGATCCAGTTCACCTGCTCGGCAAAGATCATCCCCGAAATGCCGTAATACTTGAGATCACCGCCGCATTGCGCGATTTGCCCGCCCCAAAGCCCGAATTTGTCGAAGTAAACCTCGCGCAGGATGAAGCGCACCTTGCCGGTGTCGATGTAGTCGCGCTTGAGCGGCTTGAACACGTCCTCGTGGAAATGGGCGCAATGCGAACAGGTATAAGAGGCATATTCGATCAGCGTGATCGGCGCATCGGCCGCGCCCAGGACGATATCGGGCAGGATCGGGCCGGCTTCCTCGGTCTGTGCGGGGGCGACAACCAGATTGTTGCTGGCGCCCTGGCCCGTGGCAAGCCAGCCCCCGGCAACGGCAAGCATGGCAGCCCCGGCCACGCCAAGCAGAAGATAACGACGGTTCATGTGTCAGCCTTTCCTTGTGCGGCCCGTGTTGCGGACCGCGATAGAACATTCTGGGCGAGTTCTTCCAGTGCCGCCCGCAGGCCGGCATCGGCGCAGCCCTCGGCGGCGGCATGGGCCTTGGCGCGGGTTTCGGGGCCTGGCTGGGGTTTGGCGGCCCTGGGCGCGGCGGTGAATTGCGCCTGCCCTTCGGCAAAGCCCATAGCGGCGGTCTGGGTCAGGGTGATGCGCGAAATGGCATTGTAGCCGTAACAGGCATTGACCCTGTCGCGGATGCGCTCGCGGCTCATGTCGATCATCGGGGCGGAGGGGCCTTCGACCAGAAGCGTCAGGGTCGCCCCCATCCCCTCGCGGCCATAGCCGATCCGGACCGGACGGGCGACGGCGGCGATTTCGGCACCGACCACCTCGGCCCAATGCGTGACCAGCCGTGCCACCGCAAAGCCGCGCGATTCGCCGGCGCTGCGGATGCGGTCCCTGACCAGGCCCGAAGCCGGCTCGAACCCGCGCATCCGGCGGGCCTTGTTGGGCATCGGGGGCCTTTCGGCGGGGCTGTCGGAACTCATCGCTGTCCTTCCCGGAACTGGGCGCTATTCTAGGCAGCTTGCGGGGCTTTGCCAGAAGAATGGGCATGAAGGGGGCATAAACATTGCGTGACGGTGAGGAAGCGGCGGCAAGCGCGGCATTGCTGCGCTGGTATGACGGCGCGGCGCGGGTGATGCCGTGGCGTCTGGGCCCCGCACAACGGGCGGCGGGGATGCGCCCCGATCCCTACCATGTCTGGCTTTCCGAGGTGATGCTGCAACAAACCACCGTGGCGGCGGTGACAGACTATTTCCGCCGCTTCATCGCGCTTTGGCCGGCTGTGGCCGATCTGGCCGCCGCCGATGACGCCAGGGTGATGGCAGAATGGGCGGGGCTTGGCTATTACGCACGGGCCCGCAACCTGCTGCGATGCGCCAGGGCGGTGGCGGCCACGGGCGGCACCTTTCCGCAGACAACGCCGGCCCTGCAGGCGCTTCCCGGCATCGGCCCCTACACGGCGGCGGCAATTGCCGCGATTGCCTTTGATGTGCCCGCGACGGTGGTCGATGGCAATGTCGAGCGGGTGGTGGCGCGGCTCTGGTCGGTGCAGACGCCGCTGCCCACCGCCAAGCCCGAACTGACCCGGTTGGCCGCAAGGCTGACCCCCCGGCACCGCCCCGGCGATCATGCCCAGGCGATGATGGACCTGGGCGCGACGGTC
>CAZPWV010000073.1:0-6899 GCA_964590825.1 uncultured Rhodobacter sp.
ACGCGTCAATAGCTCTGTCTCAGCGCAGTTTCAGGACGATCTTGCCGATATGGGCATTGGATTCCATGCGCGCATGGGCGGCAGCGGCACTTTCCAGCGGGTATTCGCTATCGTGCACCACCGCCAGTTTGCCCGCCGCCACCATCGGCCAGACCTGTGCCTGCACCTGCCGCGCAATCTCGGCCTTGGCGGCATCGGATTGCGGGCGCAGGGTTGCCCCGGTGACCGTCAGCCGCCGCAGCATCAGCTGTGCAAAGTTGATCTCGGCCTTGGGGCTTTCCAGAAACGCAATGAAGACAAGCCGGCCATCATCTGACAAAGCCCTGATATTACGGGAAATATAGCTTCCGCCGACAATGTCGAGAATGAGGTTTGCGCCGCCCTCGGCACGCAGCAGATCGACGAAATCGGCCTCGCGGTAGGGGATCGCACGGGCGCCAAGGCTTTCGCAGGCGGCGCATTTCGCGGCGCTGCCGGCCGTGGCCCAGACCCGCGCCCCCAAGGCACGGGCAATCTGAATGGCGGTGGTGCCAATGCCCGAGGCGCCGCCATGCACCAAAAACCGCTCGCCCGCCCGCAGCCCGCCGCGCATCACCACCGTTGACCAGACGGTAAAGCAGGTTTCCGGCAGACAGGCGGCGTCGCGCAGGCTGGTTCCCTCGGGCACGGGCAGCGCATGGGCCGCCGGGCACAGGGCGTATTCGGCATAGCCACCGCCGGGCAAAAGCGCGCAGACCGCATCATTCAGCGCCCAGCCGCTGACCCCCGGACCCAGCGCCGCCACCCGGCCCGAACATTCCAGCCCCGGCAGGTCGCTGGCCCCCGGCGGCGCCTTGTAGGCCCCGGCGCGCTGCAACGCATCGGGGCGGTTCACCCCGGCCCAGGCCACCTCGATCAAAATCTCGCCCGGCCCCGGCACCGGCACGGCACGCTGGGCAAGACGCAGAACCTCGGGGCCGCCGGGGGCGGAAATCTCGATGCAACGCATGTGCTGGGGAAGGGTCATCGCGGGGTCTCGCCTTGCGGGGGGGTGTGGCCGGGGGCGGGCATCGGGGCGGGGGCGCGCAAGCCGCCCAGCAATGCGCCCAGACCGGGCAGCCGCAGCACCTGCCCCTTGACCCGTTCGAACCGCATCACGCCTTCGATCCGGTGATCGAGGAATTCCCAGCTCTTGGCCCGGCCCTCGCTGTCATCGCCAAGCCAATAAAGCAGCGTGGAAGAGATCACCGCGGAAAGCGTCAAGCGCTTGGAATACCAGTTGAAATCTTCGCTCGTATCGCCCAGCCCGCGCCAGATCACATCCGCCGTTTCCCAGATCAGCCGGCTGCCGGTGGCGGCATTGTGGGGCAGGGCAAAAACCGCCGCCGCGCGCCGCACCAATTCGACATCGACCAGGCCAAGCCGCATCCGGACCGCGGCGGCCACCTTGTCGCGGAACTTCATTCCGGTGAAATCGGCCTGCGCCAGCGCCGCCGCCAGGGCCCGGTCGGCGGCGCGGTGGTATTCGACCGCCAGATCGAGCGCCCCGCGCGGGCACAACACATGACACAGCGCCGCATCGGCGCCAAGATCGGCCACGGCAGCCCGAAAGGCCGGCTCGGACCAGCCGTCGAAAGGCACATGCGGAGCGATTGCGGCCAGCAATTCCGCGCGCATCCGAGACACATCCAAATGGTCGTTTTTCATGGTTTTTCCTTGCCCCGCATCTGTGGACAAACGCCCCGGCCTTTGCTATATGGCCGCTTCCTGCAATCGCATGCAACTCAAACTTAGGAAGGTGGTGACACCACATGCAGGTCAGCGTTCGCGACAACAACGTCGAACAGGCGCTTCGTGCTCTGAAGAAGAAACTTCAGCGCGAGGGGGTTTTCCGTGAAATGAAGCTCAAGCAGCATTTCGAAAAACCTTCGGTCAAGAAAGCGCGCGAGAAAGCTGAAGCCGTTCGCCGTGCCCGTAAACTGGCGCGGAAGAAAGCTCAGCGCGAAGGCGCACTTTAAGAAGCGTTTGACAACGCTGGCGGGCTTGCCCGCACCGCGAACCCCCGTGGCCCGGCCATCGGGGGTTTTTGGTTGTCATCGCCGCGATGATCGGCGAGTGTCGCGCTGCTCATGCGCCGTTCATCGCGCGGAAATGTCCCGAGGCCCTGCCCCCGAATGACCGACTTTGGACCCGTCTTTCATATTCTTGGCCTGATTTTGCTGGTGCTTGGCGCAACCATGCTGGCACCGGCGGCGCTGGATCTGTCGCTGGCCGACCCGAATGGCTGGCAGGTGCTGAAAGCCGCGATCGAGACCTTGCTGTTCGGGGGGCTTCTGGCGCTGGCCAGCCGCTCGGATGCGCCCCATGCGCTGGACCTGCGTCAGGCCTATCTGCTGACCGCCGCGATCTGGCTGGTGGTGCCCGCTTTCGGCGCCCTGCCCTTCGTGCATGGGGCCCCCGATGTCAGCTTTACCGATGCCTATTTCGAATCGGTCTCGGGCATCACCACCACCGGCTACAGCGTGTTCATCGGGCTGGAAGACCTGCCGAAATCGGTCACGCTCTGGCGCGGGATGCTGAACTGGATGGGGGGGCTGGGCATCGCCTTCGTGGCGATGATCTTCTTGCCGGTGATGCGCATCGGCGGGATGCGATTCTTCCAGACCGAAGGGTTCGACACGCTGGGCAAGGTGCTGCCACGGGCACGCGACATCGCCATTTCGCTGCTCTGGGTCTATGCGGGTCTGACGATTGCCTGCCTGCTTGTCTTTCAGGCCTGCGGGATGCCGGTGTTCGACGCCCTCGTGCACGCCATGGCCGCCATCGCCACGGGCGGTTTCAGCACTTATGATGCGGGCTTCAGCACCTGGAGCCCGACGACCCAATATGCCGGGACGATTTTCATGATGCTGGGCGCCATGCCCTACATCCGCTTTTTCCAACTGGTGAACGGCCAACCGGCGGCCTTTTGGGGCGACAGCCAGATTCGCGCCTTCATGCGCTGGTTCGTCTATGCCTGTAGCCTCGTGATCCTGTTTCGGTTCTGGCACGAAGACCTCGGCCTCGAGCAGATTTTCCGCGAGACCACCTTCAACTTCGCCTCGCTCTTGACCGGCACCGGCTTTGGAGTGGGCGCAATCGAGCCATGGGGCGCCTTTGCCATGGTCATCGCTTTCCTGATCGGGATGATCGGTGGCTGCACCGGATCAAGCTCGGGGGCGCTGTCGGTGTTTCGTGTGCAGGTGGTTCTGGCGGCGATCGGCACGGCGATCCGGCAGTTGCACTCGCCCAACCGGGTGATCCAGCCGCATTACGCGGGAAAACCGCTTGATGAAGCCACGATGGGGCCGCTGATTCTGCATGTGACCGGATACATCCTGACACTGGGCACGCTGTCGGTGGCGATGTCGATGGCAGGGGTCGATTTCACCTCCGCACTTTTCGCCATCTGGGGCTGTCTGGGCAACATCGGTTTTGGGGTTGGCCCGATGGTGGCGCGCACCGGAACCATGGTCGATTTCAACGATGCCGCCACCTGGATCATGGCCTTGGCCATGCTTCTGGGACGGCTTGGAATGCTTGCCATCTTCGTGCTGTTCCTGCCGCGGTTCTGGCGCGCCTAGGCCGGGCTCAAACTGGCAGGGCCGTGGTCTTGAACACAGTGCGCAGCGCGAAAGAGCTTTGCATTCCCTGCACGCCGGGCAGGCGGGCCAGTTTGGCGCGGTGGATACGGGCAAAATCTTCGGTATCTTCCGCCACCACCTTGAGCAGGTAATCGGCCGAGCCCGCCATCAGGTGACATTCGAGCACATCGGGAATTTTCTTCACCTCGCGCTCGAAGGCCTCAAGCACCTCGTCGGCCTGGCCGGAAAGGGTGATTTCAACGAAAACGGTGGTGGGCCGGCCCAGTTTGCGGGCATCGAGCAGGGCCACATAGTCGCGGATGAACCCCTCTTCCTCCAGCCGCTGCACACGGCGGTGACAGGCCGAAGCCGACAGGTTCACCCGTTCGCTCAACTCGGCATTGGACATCCGGCCCTGCTTTTGCAGCACGGTCAGTATACGGCGATCTGTGGCGTCAAGGCTCATGGCGGCGCAAGTTTCTTCGTCTATTTGGGGCGATTGCCGAAGATATGGGCGCATTCAGGGCCAAATGGCAAGCGGATTTCAAGGCAATTGCGTCTGCCCGCGCGCAGAGTGAGGGCAGGGAAATCTGGCCGGAGGAGCGCCATGAAGATTGGATGCGTAAGGGAGATCAAGCCGCAGGAGTTTCGCGTGGGGGTCACCCCGGCGGCGGCACAAGAGGCGGTGGCGCATGGCCATCAGATGCTGATCGAGAGCGGCGCCGGGCTGGGTGCGGGCTTCACCGATGCCGATTATCGTGCCGCCGGTGCGACGATTGCCGCCGATGCCGCCAGCGTCTGGGGCGCCGCCGAAATGGTGGTGAAGGTCAAAGAACCGCAGGCGGTGGAACGCGCACAGCTGCGCAAGGGTCAGGTGCTGTTCACCTATCTGCACCTTGCGCCCGATCCGGCGCAGACCGCCGATCTGGTCAAATCGGGGGCAACCTGCATTGCCTATGAAACCGTCACCGACCGCATGGGCGGGTTGCCGCTCCTGGCGCCGATGTCGGAGGTGGCCGGTCGTCTAGCGCCGCAGGTGGGCGCATGGACGCTGCAAAAGGCCAATGGCGGGCGCGGCGTGCTGATGGGCGGGGTGCCCGGTGTGCTGCCGGCCAAGGTGCTGGTGATCGGTGGCGGCGTGGTGGGCACCCATGCCGCCAAGGTGGCCGCCGGGATGGGCGCCGATGTGACGGTGCTGGACCGGTCGCTGCCGCGGCTGCGCTACCTCGACGACGTCTTTGGCCGCGATTTCAAGACCGCCTATTCCTCGGCCGCGCTGACCGAAGAGCTGGTGGCCGGGGCCGACATGGTGATTGGCGCGGTGCTCATTCCGGGGGCGGCGGCTCCGAAACTGGTCAGCCGGGCGATGCTCAAGACGATGAAACCGGGGGCGGTTCTGGTGGATGTGGCCATCGATCAGGGCGGCTGTTTCGAGACCTCGCGGGCGACCACGCATCAGGATCCGATCTACGAGGTCGATGGAATCCTGCATTATTGCGTGGCCAACATGCCCGGCGCGGTAGCGCGCACCTCGACGCTGGCGCTGGGCAATGCGACCCTGCCCTTCCTGCTGGCGCTGGCCGACAAGGGCTGGCGGCAGGCCTGCACCGACGACGCCCACCTCTCGGCCGGGCTCAACGTCCATGCCGGCCAGATCACCTACAAGGCGGTGGGCGAGGCGCTGGGACTGGCCTCGATTTCGGCCATCGAAGCGCTGAAAATCTGAACCGGAAAGGCCCCCTTGGGGGCCTTTCCTTCATTTGGTCCTGGTCAGCACATAGAGTTCCGCCAAACTGCCGGAAATGACCCGGCCGTCGCGGTCAAGATGCCAGGCCCGGCCCTCGCCCAGCTTGAAGCGGCGGTTGTCGGCCGCTGCATCAAGGGCGATCTGCCCGCCGTCGGCACTCCACGAAAATTTCCCTTTTGTCACAAATGGTTTGCCCTTGCCGACATAGGTTTCGGTCAGGGTGTATGAGCCGTTTTCCCGCAGCTCAAGCGTGGTTTCGATGCCGCTGCAATCGGCGCAGGGCAAGGTGCCGCTGTAGCGCCCCGCCCAGTCCAGCGAAACCTGCGTGCTGTCGCCCAGAGGCCGGGGGGCCTGCGCCGGAACGCAGGCCGCAAGCGTGGCAACCATCCACAAGGCCAGGATCTGTTTCATGTTCATTCCCCGCAACTGGGGGGCAAAGCCCCCGTGGCCAGATCACTTCCTGAGCGCGTCACGGATCTCCATCAGCACATCGAGTTCGCTCGGGCCGGCCGGCGCGGCGGGCGCGGCTTCCACGGGCTTTTCGGCCGCGGCTTTCACCTTGTTGACCGCCCGAACCAGCAAGAACACCACAAAGGCGATGATGAGAAAGTTGATGACGGCGGTGATGAAAGCGCCATAGGCGAAGACCGGAGCACCGGCTTCGCGCGCCGCAGCCAGCGAGGCAAACTCGCCCGCGCCCAGATTCACGAACAGGTTCGAAAAATCGAGCCCGCCGCTGAGAACGCCGATGATCGGGTTGATGAGGTCGCTGACCAGCGAGGTGACAATGGCCGTAAAGGCGGCACCGATGATGATACCCACCGCCATGTCCATGACATTGCCTTTGGCGATGAAGTCCTTGAATTCCTTAATCATACTCTACCCCTTTCGCTGTATCTACTGACAGCGTGCAAAGGTTAACACGGGCTGTGAGGCTTCGCACCTTTTCGTTGCGGGGAAAATCCGGCAGTTTGGCGCAAACCGGAGGCATCCATGACCGATCTTGCGCAATTCCCCATCACCCGCCGCTGGCCCGCCCAAAACCCCGCGGTGATCCAGCTCTATTCGTTGCCCACGCCCAACGGCGTGAAAATCTCGATCATGCTGGAAGAATGCGGGCTGGCCTATGAGCCGCATCTGGTGCGCTTCGACACCAACGACCAGATGACACCCGAATTCCTCTCGCTCAACCCCAACAACAAGATCCCCGCGATCATCGACCCGCAGGGGCCGGGCGGGGTGCCGATGGGGCTGTTCGAAAGCGGCGCGATTCTTGTCTATCTGGCGGAGAAAACAGGGAAATTTCTGCCAGAGCCGCAGCGCTACGAGGTGCTGCAATGGCTGATGTTCCAGGTTGGCAGCATCGGGCCGATGTTCGGGCAACTGGGCTATTTCCACGCTTTCGCCGGCAAGGACATCGAAGACCCGCGCCCGAAAGAACGCTACCGCGCCGAAACCGAGCGTCTGCTCAAGGTGCTCGATGCGCAACTGGCGGGGCGCGATTGGCTGGTTGGCAGCTATTCCATTGCCGATATTGCCATCGCCCCCTG
>CAZPWV010000073.1:6909-9264 GCA_964590825.1 uncultured Rhodobacter sp.
GCAGCCTGCGCGATGGCTACAAGGCCACCGCGCTGGTGGGTTGGGAGGGGCTGGCCAATGTGCCCGCCTATCTGGAGCGTTTTCTGGCCCGCCCCGCCGTGCAGCGGGGCCTTGCCATTCCCCGGCGCGACTGACCCTAGACCGGTATTTCGCGACCAACCCGTTCGGCAATGCGGCTGGCCAGCCAGGCCATCCATCCTTCGGGTTGGGTAAAGTGAAAGCTTGATCCCTCGGGCAGGGGGATCGGCGCCCCCGCCAGCCGCGCTTCGGCCTCAAGCCGGGCGGCGCGGATGATCTCGGCCGGGCTGCGCGCCAATGCGGCCTGCGCCAGATCCACCGCCTCGTCGCGGCTCAGCGCCGGGTCGAACAGGGCGGCCTGCAACTCGGGCGTTTCGATGAAGCCGCGCAACCGCGATTGCGCCGCCTCGATCCGCGCCACCGCATGGTCGCGCTGATCGGCGCGAAAGGCGCGCTCCAGCGGCAGGGTTTCCTCGAACGAGGCCAGTTCCTCGCCCAGCCCGTCAATTGCGGCGGCCAGTTCCAGCGCCACCGTGCGATCGGTCTGCACGGTCATTTCCTCGCGGCAAGCGCAGATCATGTCGCGCAACACCGCAATGCGCCCCGTCGAGATCACATCGGCGGTTTCGGCAAAGGCAATGTCGCGGGCGGCACGGCCGATTTCTTCCATTGCCGATTCGAGCGGGAAGAGCGCGCCCACCGGGCGGGCGGCTTTGTAGATGGTTCCGGCAAGCGTCCAGGCAGCGTCGTGAAGCATGATGGCATCCCCTTCTGGTGATGCGCCCAAACTCGCACGGCGAGGTGAACAAGTGGTGAACAGCCCGCGCGGATGTTCCGCCTTCGTTCACGTTTTAGCGCCAAAATCCGGCGGAAAATCTGCCCCGAACCCCGATCTCCGGCACGGGTCAGTTCGGTTGGCGGATGATCCTGCACAGCGGCTCGAACATTTCCGCATTGGTGGCGATGACCGCCCCGGTTTCGAAAATGTCGCGCCCTTCGCGCACCGGGCCGATGAACCCGCCCGCCTCCTTCACCAGAATCAGCCCCGCCGCCATGTCCCAGGACTGGATGCCGCGTTCCCAGTAGCCATCATAGCGCCCGGAGGCGACATAGGCGAGATCAAGCGCCGCCGAGCCGAAACGGCGCACCCCGGCGCAGACCGGCATCAGCCGGGCCAGGTCTTGCAGCGTGGCCGGCAGGGTGGAGCGCCCGCCAAAGGGCACGCCGGTGGCAAAGAGCGCCTCGCTCATGTTGCGCCGCCCCGAAACGCGCAACCGGCTTTCGTTCACAAAGGCGCCAAGGCCCTTTTCGGCGTAGTAAAGCTCGTCTTTCGCGGCGTCGAACACCACGCCGGCCACCACCTCGCCCTTGTGTTCCAGCGCGATCGACACCGCCCAATGCGGCAGGCCGTGCAGGAAGTTGGTGGTGCCGTCGAGCGGATCGACGATCCAGCGCCGGGTCGGGTCTTCGCCGGCCTCTTCGCCGGTTTCCTCGCCAAGCCAGCCATAGGAGGGCCGCGCCCCGCGCAGCTCTTCCTTGATGATCCGCTCGGCTTCCTTGTCGGCCCTCGACACGAAATCCCCCGGCCCCTTGGTCGAGACCTGAAGGTTTTCCACCTCGCGGAAATCCTTCACCAGCGACCGCCCCGCCTTGCGCGCGGCCTTGATCATCAGGTTGAGGTTGGCACTGCCTTGCATCGGGGGCTCCTTCGGTTCAAGCGCGTGGCATACACGGGCGGCGGGCGGAATCCAAGGGGTCAGGGCAGGGCGAAATGGCAGTCAGGGTGGCTGCGCGCCTCGGCCAGCACGGTGTCGAAGATCTGCGCCGGCATCGCGCCATCGCCTTCCCGGAAAAGGGCCCGCAAATCTTGCTCGGGCTGGCCCATTTGCGCGAGCGCCTTGAGAAGGGGGGCGGCGGTGATCTCGCCAACCCCGCGGCCCTGCAAGCGCCGCACCAGCGCCTTCAGCGCCGGCCCCACCTCGGGGGCCTCCGGCGCGGCCAGGCACAGCCCCTCCAGCGCCGGAAGTGTTACAAAATACGCGTCTTGCCAGGCAAGCGCACGCGCTTCGGGGCGGATCGGCGCGGTGAAGCTGTCTTCGATCAGCCACAGCAGCTTTTGCCGCCCCTCGGCGCCAAAGGCCCGCAGCGCCGGAAACATCGGGTAGACCTGGCGCCGGTTGGTTTGCCACTTCACCGCCGCAAAAGCCGCGTCCCTGAACGGCAAGACCGCGGCAAGCGGCAGCCGCGCCACCAGCGCGGCAAGCGCTTCGCCCTGACCGAAATTCGACGTGATCCGCCCCAGCGTGCTCTTCGCGTTCACCGCCGCGACGAGCTGAG
>CAZPWV010000074.1:0-1925 GCA_964590825.1 uncultured Rhodobacter sp.
AGGGCAAGGTCGCGGCGCTGGCCGCGCTGCGCGGGCGCGGCCCGGTGGCCTTTGTCGGCGATGGCATCAATGATGCCCCCGCCCTTGCCGCCGCCGATGTGGGGCTGGCGCTGGGTTCGGGCACCGATGTGGCGATGGAGGCGGCGGAAGTGGTGATTGTCGGCGCCGATCCGCGCGGCGCGGCGCGGGCGGTGGAACTGTCGCGCGCGGTGATGACCAATATCCGGCAAAACCTGTTCTGGGCCTTCGCCTATAACAGCGCGCTCATTCCGGTGGCGATGGGGGCGTTGGTGCCCTTTGGCGGGCCGGGCCTGTCGCCGATGCTGGCGGCGGCGGCGATGTCGCTGTCTTCGGTTTTCGTGGTCAGCAATGCGCTGCGCCTGCGCCGTGCCGCGCGCTGAGATCGGCAAGGATCAGCGCAGGCCAAAAATTCCGCTGGCCGGACGGGGCCGGGCTTTGTATCAGCGCTGAACCGGGCCGCCCCGCCGGACCCCGGCAAAGCCCCCGCCCCTGACCCCGGAGAGACGATGCTTTCGCGCCGCACCCTGCTGTCCAGCGCCACCGCGCTTTTCGCCCTTTCCGCCTGCGGCACGGCCCGGCCTTCGGGCAAGACCCCCAGCGACACTCTGCCGCTTCATGCCGGGGAAAGCGCCGCTTTGCGCCGCCGGATAAACCATTGGGCCGATCACTACGAAGTGCCCCGCTCGCTCGTGCACCGGGTGGTGCAGCGCGAAAGCGGTTACAACCCGGCGGCACGCAACGGCCCCTACTGGGGGCTGATGCAGATCCTGCCGCAAACCGCACGCGGCATGGGGTTCGACGGTCCGGCCTCGGATCTGCTCGATGCCGACACCAACCTGAAATATGCCGTCAAATACCTGCGCGGCGCCTGGCTTTGCGCCGATGGCAGCGAGACGAAGGCGGTGATGTGGTATGCCAAGGGCTACTACTACGAAGCCAAGCGGCGCGGCATCCTGCGCGAGACCGGCCTGCGCAGCTGAGCCGGGGCAGCGAACCGGGCAACAGATCCCCGCACCGCCTCTGGCGCGCTTGCCGGTTGCGCCGCGCCCGGCCCCGGCCAAAGAAGCCTCCGGCGGGGATATTTCAACACTTTGGAATGCGCCGGTGATTCCAAAGTGTCGAAATATCCCCCGCGGAGCGTTCTGCCGCAGCCGACAGGCGCGACGGGGTCATTCGGCCGCGCGCAGCACCCGTGCCGGGCGTGCCGCCAGCGGGCGCAGCGCGAAAACCGTGCCCGCTGCCAGCACCGCCGCCATGCCGCCCAGCACGATGAGCGCCGCCGCAACCGCATCGAAGCGGTAGGGCGCCTCCATCACGAAGCGCAGCACCGCCCAGCCCGCCAAGGCCCCGACTGCCACCGCGATCGTGCCAGCCGCCGCCCCCATCAGCCCCGCGCGCAACGCGAAAGAGCGCAGGATCATCCCCCGCGTCGCCCCCAGCGTCTTCAGCAGCGCCGCCTCGCGCGCACGGGCCTCCTCGCCGGCGGCCGAAGCGCCCAGCAGCACGGCAAAGCCGGTCGCAAGGGTGACCGATGCCGCCAGCGCCACCGCGCGGGCAATCGCCGCCAGCGCCTCGCTGACGCGGCCCATGGTTTCGCGCACCGGAACCGCGGTCACGGTGGGAAATTCCCGCGCCAGAATGCGCAGCAGCCCCGCCTCGGCCTCTGCGGGGGCATAGACGGTGGCAAGTTCGGTATGCGGTGCCCCCGCCAGTGCCGCCGGGTTGAAGGTCAGCACGAAGCCGATGCCCATGGTCGAAAAATCAACCGCGCGCAGCGAGGTGATGGTGGCCTCGATATCGCGGCCCAGGATGTTCACCGTCAGCCGGTCACCCAGCCGCAGGCCCAGTTCCCGCGCCTCATTGGCCGACATGCTCACCTGCGGCGGACCATCATAGCCGGCGGG
>CAZPWV010000074.1:1935-6210 GCA_964590825.1 uncultured Rhodobacter sp.
GGGCCACCACTCGCCCTCGGTCAGCGCCTCGCGCGGGGTTTCGGCAAAGGTCACGCCGCGGTCGCCGCGCAGCACCCAATGCGGCCCCGCCACCGCGACCGCCTCCTGGCCGTTGATCTTCGAGATCACCCCGCGCAGCATCGGCACGGTCTCGATACGGCTGACCCCGGCGACGCCCCCCAGCCGCGCGCTCAGCTCCGGGCGCCGTTCGGGCGGAATGTCGATGAGGAAGAACGCAGGGGCCAGTTGCGGCAGATCCCGCGCAATGGCACCGCGCAGGGCGCTGTCGATCTGCCCCACGGCGGACAGCACCGAAAGCCCAAGCCCCAGCGCCAGGATCACCGCCCCCGCCTCGGAGCGCGGCGCGCCGATGGCGGCCAGCGCGGCATGGGCCGCCGGACGGCCCCGCAGCCGCGGGCCAAGGCGTCGCGCCAGACGGCGCAGCGCCGCCGCCGCCAGCGCCAGCACCAAAAGCGCCGCCGCCACCCCGCCCAGCGTGGCCAGCGTCAGCATCGGCAGGCCGGAAAACGCCACCGCCGCACCCAGCGCCACCGCGACCAGCAACCCGATCAGCGCCAGAAACGGCCAGCCTGGCAGGCCGCGCCGCGCCGCATCGGTGGCACGGTAGAGCGTGGCGGCACGCAATTCGCTCAGCCGGGCCAGCGGCCAGAGCGCAAAGATCGCCGCGGTCAGGCCACCGTAAAGCGCCGCCTCGAGCAGCGGGCCGGGGGCGAGCGTGACCGAAACCGGGATCGGCATCGCCGCCGCAATCGGCCCCGCCGCCGCCAGCACCGCCCCCGCCCCCAGCGCCAGCCCGGCCAGCACGCCCAACCCGCAGAGCAGCCCAAGCTGGATCAGAAAGGCGCCGCGGATCGTGGCACCCGAAGCGCCCAGCGCCCGCAGCGTGGCGATGGTTTCGGTCTTGCGCGCGATCCAGGCCGAAACGGTGGCGGAAATGCCCACCCCCGCCACCGCCAGCCCCGCCAGCCCGACCAGCACGAGAAACGCGCCCAGCCGGTCGGTGAACCGCTCCACCCCCGGCGCGGCGCGGCGCGCATCGAGCCAGCGCATCCCCGCGCCCTCGAACCGCCGCTCGGCCTCGGCCTTGAGCGCCGCAAGCGCCGTGCCCGCGGGCAGGCGCAGGCGGTATTTGCTGTCGTAAAGCGTGCCCGAGGCCAGCAGCGGCGTGGCTTCGAGCGCCGCCAGCGAGACCACCGAACGCGGCCCGAAGGCGATGCCGGCACCGCCCGCATCGGGCTCGCGCAGAAGCCGCGCCATCAGCACGAATTCCTGTCCGCCAAGCCGGAAGACATCGCCCACCGCAAGCCCCAGACGGTCGGCCAGAAGCGGATCGAGAAAGGCACCGAGAAGCCCCGCGCCGCCGCCCCCCGCGCCGCCACCCGTGCCACCCGTGCTTGAGCTGTGTCAGCGCCGTCTCGGCCCCGTCGGCGGTGCTGGCCATCGAGCGCAGCTCGATGATCTGCGAAACCTTTTCCGCCCGCGCCTCGATCCAGCCGCGTTCTTCGGCGCTGGCACGGCGGTAGCTGAAGGCAAGCTGCGCATCGCCGCCCAGAAGCACCGCGCCCTGCGCGCTCAGCCCCTGCCGGATCGCCGTGCGCACCAGCCCGACCGCGGCAATCGCCGCCACCCCCAGCATCAGGCAGAGCAGGAAGATGCGAAACCCCCGCACCCCGCCGCGCAACTCGGCCCGTGCGATCCGCCAGGCCAGCTTCATGCCAGTGCCCCGTCGGCCATGCGCACCACCCGTGCGCAGCGGCTGGCCAGTTCCGGCGCATGGGTGACCAGCACCAGCGTGGCGCCGTTTTCGGCCTGCAGATCAAAAAGCAGCTCGATGATCGCCGCACCATTGGCGGCATCGAGGTTGCCGGTGGGTTCATCGGCCAGCAGGATTGCCGGGCGCGGCACCACCGCGCGGGCCAGGGCCACGCGCTGCTGTTCGCCGCCCGACATCTCGGACGGGTAATGATGGCGCCGATGCGCCAGCCCGACCCGCGCCAGCTCCGCCTCGGCGCGGCCATAGGCCTCGGGCTGGCCCGCGATTTCCAGCGGCAGGGCGACATTTTCCAGCGCCGTCATCGTCGGCACGAGGTGGAAAGACTGGAACACGATCCCCATATTCCCCCTGCGAAACCGGGCCAGCGCATCTTCGTTCATCGCCGACAGGTTCTGTCCCAGCGCCAGAACCTGCCCCGCGCTGGCGCGTTCCAGCCCGCCCATCAGCATCAGGAGTGACGACTTGCCCGACCCCGAAGGACCGATCAGCCCGACGCTTTCCCCCCGCTTGATGGTCAGCGAAATGCCGCGCAATATCTCGACCGGGCCGGCATTGCCATCAAGTGTCAGCCGGGCCTCGGAAAGGGAAAGAACCGTGTCGGTCATGCAAACCTGCTTTCAAATCTGCCGTGTCGTGCTTTCAAGGGGATATGGGCCGTTTGGGCGGCTGCGCAAGGCCGTTTGGGCAGGGTTTTTCGCCGCAGCCGTCAGCCTTGGTCCCGCGGTCAGCGCCGAGGAGGCGGCGCAGGAGCGGCTCGAGCTGCTGGCGCTGGGCGACAGCCTGACGCAGGGCTACGGGCTGGCCCCGCAAGAGGGGTTGGTGGCGCAATTGCAGGCCTGGCTGAGGGCGCAGGGCGCCGATGTGGAGGTGGTCAATGCCGGGGTTTCGGGCGACACCACCAGCGGCGGCCGGGCGCGGCTGGCCTGGTCGCTCGGCCCCGGCACCGATGCGGTGATGATCGCGCTGGGCGGCAATGACATGCTGCGCGGCCTGCCCCCCGCGCAGGCGGGCGAAAACCTCGATGCGATGCTGGCCGAGGTGCGCAGCCGCGGGCTGCCGGTGTTGCTGATCGGGCTGGCCGCGCCGGGAAATTACGGCCCCGCCTATCAGGCCGCGTTCGATGCGCTTTGGCCCGATCTGGCGGCCCGCCACGAGGCGTTGTTGCTGGCGGATCTCCTGGCGCCGATTGCCGCGCTCGCGCCCGAAGAACGCGCCGCAAAGGGGCTGATGCAGGCCGATGGCATTCACCCCGCCCCGGCCGGCGTGGCGCTGGTGGTGGCGCAACTGGGGCCGAAAGTGCTGGAACTGCTGGCCCGGACGCGCCCGCCGGAATGAGGCGCGGTGCGGGCGCGGCGGCGCCGTTGGCCGAATTCCCAGCCCGAATTCCTGAACCGAATCGTCGCGGGCCTTCGTCTGCGCCTAGGCGGCTCAGCCGCGCCGGTCCAGCGCCCAGAGCAGAATCGCCCCGGCAATCCCCAGCCCCGCCCCCAGCGCCGCCGCCAGCCCATAGCCCGAAATCGCCGTGCCCAGCGCAAAGACCCCCGCCGAAATCGCATCGCCCGCCAGTTTTTGCAGCGCCATCAGCGAGGCCCCCGCGCCGGGCCGGGCCGCCAGCAATTCTTGCAGATAGGCCATCGGCTGCGTCAGCACGATGGCCCCGCCCATCGCCCCGAACAGCACCAGCCCCCAGACCGCCGGGCTTTCGGCCAGAAACGGCAGACCGGCCAGATGCACCGCATAAAACCCCGCGCCAATCGCAATCAGCGCGGTCTGGCTGAGCCGCCCGATCAGCCGCGGCAGGGCCAGCATGAAGGGCACCTCCAGCCCCGCCATGATCCCGGCATAAAGCGCGGTATCGGCCGCCCCGCGAAACGGGATCGGCGCAAAGACAAGACCGATGATGACCATGTAAAGATAGACCGCGCCATTGATCGCCCCCAGTGCCAGCACCCGCATCAGCACCGGGGCCTCGCCGATTTCACCCAGCGCGGCGCGAAAGCTCAGCCCCGAGCGCGGATCGGGCCAGCGCGTCGCGCCATCGCGCGGCCAAAACGCCCAGCACAGCACCAGCATCACCAGCGCAAAGCCAAGACAGACCGGATAGACAAGCGTCAGCGCCGCCTCGGGGGCGCGGAAAACCAGCGCCCAGAGCGGCAGAACCACCACCCAGGGCAGGGCAAAAAGCGCCCTCAGCGTGGACAGGATGACCGGCCGCTCGGCCTCGGGGCGGGTGCTGGCGGCCAGCCGGGCGAGGGCAAATAGCTGCCCGAAGATCGAGCCCGACAGCGGCAGCAGCGCGGCATGGGCCAGCACGAAGACCGGCCGCTCCGGGGCCAGCGCCACCGCCGCCGTGCCCAGCGTCAGAAACCCGATGCTGACCAGCGCGATGGCGCGGCGGTTGGCGCGCTGATCGGCCAGGATGCCAAACCCCACCGACGAGGCCACCGCCACCAGCGACGCCACGATCAGCAACAGCGAAA
>CAZPWV010000074.1:6220-9259 GCA_964590825.1 uncultured Rhodobacter sp.
CCGAGCCCGAAGACCCGCACCGCAAGCGAAGACACATAGGGCGCCAAGGTCGCCGCATGGGCGCCGTAAAGCACCAACAGGCCCGCGGCAAGCCGCAGCGAGGGATCGCGCAGGATCGGGCGGAAAGGGGCGGAAAGGGACATCGGCAAACCTCGCCGCGTGATGCACCCGCCAGCGCGGCTTGGCAAGCCCTCAGGGCAGCAGCTTGCCGGGGTTGAGGATCGATTGCGGATCAAGCGCCGCCTTGATCGCCGCCATCACACTCAGCGCAACCGGGTCTTTATGCGCGGCCATCGCGGCACGTTTCGACACCCCCACGCCGTGTTCGGCACTGAACGAGCCGCCCAGCGCCACCGCCTCTTCGGCCACGGCGGCGCGGAGGGCGGCCATCAGCGCGGCATCGGAGCGGCTGGGATAGGCGGTGTAGTGAATATTGCCATCGCCCAGATGCGCAATCGCCAGCACCTCGGCCTGGGCATCCAGCACCGCAAGCCGCGCCGCCATCCGGGCCAGAAAGGGCTCCAGCCGGTCAAGCGGCAGGGAAATATCGGTATCGACCAGATCGGGGGTGGTAAAGGTGATCTCGGCGGCGCTTTCGCGCATGGCCCAAAGCTGGCGGCGCTGCGCCTGCGACTGGGCCATCACCGCCTCGGTCACCGCCCCCGTTTCCATCGCCGCGCCCAGAATTGCCTCAAGCCGGGCTTGCGGGTCGTCGCCCACAATGGTGGTCGCGGTTTCGATCAGGATGTTCACCGGGGCGGGCGGAAACGGACAGGCCAGCGCGGGCCTGTGCCGGGCGAGCCGCGCCATATAGGCGGCGGGCATGAATTCGAACGCCTCGGCCGCGCCCCCCGTGCCCGCCTGCACCGCATTCAGAAGCTGCAACGCCCCCGCCAGCGTTTCCATGCCGACCAGCGCCGTGGCATGGGCCGTGGCTGCCGGCACCAGCCGCAGCACGGCAGCGGTGATGACCCCCAAAGTGCCCTCGGCACCGATGAACAGATCGCGCAGGTCGTAGCCGGTGTTGTCCTTGCGCAACTGGCTCAGCCCGTGCAGCACCCGGCCATCGGCCAACACCACCTCGAGCCCAAGGCACAGCGCCCGCGCCGAACCGTAGCGCAGCACATTCGAGCCGCCGGCATTGGTGGACAAAACCCCCCCCACCATCGCCGAACCTTTGGCGCCAAAGCTCAGCGGAAAGGCAAGCCCCTGCGCCTCGGCCAGCCCGTGCAGGGTTTCAAGCACCACCCCCGCCTCGGCCACCACCGTGCGCGCGGCGGGGGTAAAGCTGCGGATCCGGTTCATCCGCGCCAGCGAGAGCATCACCGCGCCCTCGGCCATGGTGCCGCCGTTCAGCCCGGTGTTGCCCCCCAGCGGCACCACCGCCGTGCCGGATTCACCGGCCAGCCGCAAGACCGCCGCCACCTCGTCGGTGCAACCGGGGCGCACCACCGCCAGCGGTTGCCAGCGATAATGCCCGGTCCATTCCTGCCCATGCGCGGCCGCCTCGGCCCCGATCAGCACATGCGCCGGCCCCAAAAGCTCACGCAGACGGTCCAACAGGTGCATCGGGCGCTCCTTCCAGAAGGCGGAAGCCTCCGGCGGGGATATTTGGCTCACTTTGGAACCAACTGCGGTTTCCAAAGTGTCGAAATATCCTCCGCGAAGCGTTCCGCCGGTGCCGCCGGCCTAGCGCCAGCAGAAAAACCCGCCCGGCGCCCGCGCCAGCAGACGGCGCGCCAGTTCGACGCCAAGCGCCGCGCCCGCGGTGGCGGGGCCGCGGATCGCATCGGCAATCCGCTCCGAGCCGTCGGGGCGCAAGATTTCGCCGCGCAGCCACAACGCCTCGCCCTCGGCAACCGCCAGCCCGGCAATCGGGGTTTCGCAAGACCCGTCGAGGGTCAGCAGAAAGGCCCGCTCGCAGGCCAGCCGCGCCCCGGTGGGGGCGTGGTGGATGGGCGCCAGAAGCGCGGCAATGCGGGCATCGTCTGCGCGCCGCTCGATGCCGATGCAGCCCTGCGCCACCGCGGGCAACATGTCCTCCGGTTCGATCGCCGCACGCGCCACCGCCGCCATCTCCAGACGGTTCAGCCCGGCCATCGCCAGAAAGGTCGCATCGGCCACGCCGGCTTCGAGCTTTTTCATCCGGGTCTGCACATTGCCGCGAAACTCGACCAGTTTCAGGTCGGGGCGGCGGTGCGCCAGTTGCGCACGCCGGCGCAGGCTGGAGGTGCCCACCACCGCGCCCAGCGGCAGATCGGCCAGGCTGGCATAGCGCGGCGAAACAAAGGCATCGCGGGTGTCTTCGCGCGGCAGGTAGCAATCCAGCACCAGCCCCTCGGGCTGCACCGTGGGCATGTCCTTCATCGAATGCACGGCGATGTCGATGGCCCCGGCCACCATCGCCTCTTCGATTTCCTTGGTGAAAAGCCCCTTGCCCCCCACCTCCTTGAGCGGCTTGTCGGCGGCAATCAGCGCGGCATTGTCTCCGCTGGTCTTGATGACGACGATCTCGAACGCATCCTCGGGCAGAGCATGCGCGGCCATCAGCCGGGCGCGGGTCTCGAAGGCTTGCGCCAGCGCCAGCGGGCTGCCGCGGGTGCCGATTTTCAGCGGGGCCATTTTGGTCGGGTTTTGGGCGTTGGGCATCTGTTCCATGCCCCCCGAATACCCGCGTCAAAAGGCCCGCGCAAGCGGGGCCGCGCTTGACATCGCGCCGCAGGGCAGGATTGAAGGGGGCAAAGGAGACGCCCCGATGCAAAACCCCCAGACCGACAAGACCATCCTGCGCGCCCTCAGGGGCGAGGTTCTGCCCACGCCGCCGGTGTGGATGATGCGACAGGCCGGGCGTTACCTGCCCGAATACCGCGCCACCCGTGCGCAGGCGGGGGATTTTCTGTCGCTGTGCTACAACCCGGACCTGGCCGCCGAGGTGACGCTGCAACCCATTCGCCGCTTTGGTTTCGATGCGGCGATTCTCTTTGCCGATATCTTGCTCTTGCCGCAGGCGCTTGGGGTGGATCTGTGGTTCGAGACCGG
>CAZPWV010000075.1:0-7158 GCA_964590825.1 uncultured Rhodobacter sp.
CTCTGGCAAATATTTGTCTATCAGAGGTAAATCAATTTCGATAAGAAATTTGATTTTTAAATATTACTTCGCGATACAAAATCCATCGGAAATACCTCGCGCTCGATCAGTGTGGCCCAGATAATTCATGGTTCACGCAATCTGTTTCCCTCGCTTGCCGCGAGGCCGATCAGATCAGCGAGATAAACTTGGTTCATTCGGCGCGCTATTTTTTCGAGCTGGGAAAGAAGATCGACAATGTAGGACAACCTCTGCCATTCACCTAGCGTGATTCCATTTTCCGGGGGCAGAAGATCCGGCGGAGGGGGGGCTATATTTCGCTGCATCTTCGCTCTCCGATCAACATGATGCACTGTCGCAAGTGCTGTGAACCACGGAACTCGGAACGATACTCTAGTGAAGCCAAACAAACACCGATTCCCAATCAGGGTATCATCCGAAGATCGGTGGGAAAATTGCGCAGCCCGCCAAATTCATCTTCAGTCTGTCGCCCAAAGACAGTTAACGCGCTTTCCTCGTCCTCAAGCGTTCACGCAGTGTCGAAGGAGGCACGCCATACCAGCTTGAGACCGCTCGAGAAAACGAGGCCGCAGAAGAGTAGCCGCACCGCTCCGCCACATGCTCCAGGCGCATGTCGGGCCGAGCCAGGAGAACCTGCACAAGATCGCGCTGCACCGATTGCACAACCTGGTCAAACCGCAGGCCACGTTCGCTCAACCGCCGCTGCAGGCTGCGCTCCGACAGGGCCATGTCCTTTGCAATCGAGGGAAGATCAACGCGCCCAAGATGCAGGTTTCGCTGAACGATACTGCGAAGGCGTTGCACGATATCCCGTTGCTCGTGCATTGCATCCCGCGCCGCAATCAGCCCTTCGCGAAACAAGGCGTGCAGGCGCGGGTCGGCATTCGGGTTGCTCAGTTCCATGTCTGCCGCAAAGACGTGCGTTTTTCCGATGTGCCGGTCAAACAGGGCGGTTTTGCCGAACATTCTGTGCCAAGGGGCCGGGTCTCGCGGCGCCGGCCGTTCAAACTCGATCTGTCTGGGCATCCAGTCGTTCCCGGCGTGAACCCGAATATGCTTGATGAAGATGGTTGTTGAGTAGTCTTGAAAGGTTTCATGATGCCGCATCAGCGGCGAGTAGGAATGCACGTTGACGATGAGCCCGTCGCCCTCCTCGAAGGAGTAGCTTGTCTGATCTATCGCGAGATCAGCGACTTCGCCGTAAAAGCGCCACATCGCGCCGAGGTTTGGCGCGTTCATCAGCGCAAAGCCCATTGGGCCGGTGTCGCCCAGCCTGTAGGATTCGCCTGCCGAGATGCCAAACGATTCCTCGCCGCTTGCCTTGGCCAGCTGGTTCAGCATTGCGCCGAATCGCTCGATGCTCACCCGTTCTTTGCCTTCGTCGAAAACGTCAGGCTCTAGCCCTACCTCCCGCGCGAAGGGAGCCATATCAATGCCGCGCGAGGCGCAATACGAGCGCAGGCCCTTGCCCAGCCCCGAGGCACACCAGGAATGATCGGAAGGGCTGTTTGGCACGGTTCAACCTGGCAATCGCAACTGAAAATAGTTAACAGCAAATGCCACCTCTTGCAAAGCGCTCTGTGCGCAGTTGCTGGGTCTGTGGACGGCGGGCTCGTGAAGCCGTTGAGGATTTCGCAGGCAAACGCAACGGGTTCGAGATCGCCTGCGATGGACCCTGAACTGGAGCTCTGCAACCTGACGGCCGCAATCTCGTCTGGACAGGCGCTGCCCGAGGCGTTTGACGCCGGGCATCCGATCGTGGGGAAAACAGTCCACCGGACTGTTCTCTGATCCTCCTCACATCCCTGCGCGGCTTCGGCGGTGATATCCACCCCATCGTCGCCAGAGCGTTCGCCCGACGCGCTTCAATGGCGCGGGATGCCGGTGCGGGCGTTCGGTCCGGCGGTTCCGGCTTTCAAGGTTTGCCAGTCAGTCGCTGGCTGGCTGGCCACAGAAGGTTCGCCCGCAGTCGCGTCTCATCCGCCACATTCAAATGCTGCATCCGTCCAAGGGCCCCGACCGGGGCCCTTTTTCTTTTGGTTTCAAAGGGCGTTGGCAGGGCCATCCGCCGTTCGGAGACTGGGCGCTTGGCGCTGTGGTTGGGTGAAAAAGTAGTTGAGCAAAACAATAGGGATTGACGGCGGCGTGTTGTTGATAAAATAACTCGGAAAAGAGTCACCCCTCCGGCCCCCGGCCTCAACCCCTGGAGAAACCCATGCGCATCCTCACCCTGTCCGTCACCGCCACGCTTTTGCTTTCGGGCGCGGCGGCGCTGGCCAATACCGAAGCGGAAGGCCTTGCCCAGGTGAAGGCCTTCACGCTTGAGCACAATGCCGCGCTGATTGTCGAGGCGGGCAAGATGGCCGAAGCCGCCGCTGCCTACCGCGCAATCATTGCCGGGGCAGAGGGCGATTATGCCGCCGCCTGGGCCGCGAAAGGGCCGGAGCTCAAGGCTGCGATCGAGGCCATGCGGGCCCAATGGCTGGCCGCATCGAACCAGTATGAGACCATCGAAGGCATCGTGGCGGGCATTCCCTCGACCGCGAAATATGACCTCATCCTCGATGCCGGCAACCCCGGCTCCGAGGCCGAAGACGTCGCCGAATACGACCTGACGCTGCCCGATGGCACGGTGCTGCCGCGCCCCGGCAGCCTCTTTCACACCCTCACCGAGCCGCTGTTCTGGGGCACCGAGGCGGCGCATGTGAAGCTGGCCGCTGACCTCAACGGCGACGGCCAGACCGGGGCGGGCGAGGTTCTCTTTGATGCCGAACTGGCGCAGGGCGCCGCCGATGCGCTGGTGTTCTGGGCCAGGGCGCTGGAGACCGACATGACCGCCTGGGCGCCCAACCGCGACGACGCCTTTACCGCCGTGGTCACCATGACCCCCACCGTGGGCGACTATTTCGGCGAGTGGAAGGAGTCGCAATTTCTTGGCGGCGATGGCGCGGCCTTTGTGGCGCAAAGCCGGTTGGTTGACGTTCTGGGCATCATGGGCGGCTGTCAGCGCATGTATGTTTCGGCGATTTCGCCGGTTGTCGCCCCCGAAGATGCCGCGCTCGATGGCGCGATCACCAAGGGCTTTGACGATCTCATCGCGCTGGTCAGCGAAACCCGTGACCGCGAGGCCGCCGGCGCGACATTCACCCCCGAGGAGGCCGATGCGATTGGCGGCGAGGCGCAGGATATCGCCGAGCGGATCGTGGCGCAGGTGCTTCAGGGGGCCGCCAAACACGGGGTTGAAATCAAGGGATAAGCGCAGGTCATGGGACAAGCCGCAAGCCAGCCAATCGCCGGTTCGTCGCTGCCGCAAGGCGCCCTCCGCATCCGTGGGGGGGGCTTTCGCAGCTCTGTTCACAGCCTGCTGATGGCCGGGCTCTTCGTCAGCGGCCTGGCGCTTTGGCTTTGGCCTGGCCCGGCCCCGGCGCAAGCCCTGGTGCTTTGGGCGCATCTGGTGGCGGGGCTGGGGCTGTCGGTGCTGCTGCTGCCCTGGCTCTGGCGCCATGTCGGGCGTGGGCTGCCGCTCAGCCAGCGGCGGGTCTTCACGCAAACCTCCTGGGGGCTGCTGGCGCTGTGGCTGGGGCTGCTCGGCACTGGCCTGGCCGCTTCGTTGCCGGCGTTCATTTGGTTTGCGGGGCGGGTCTGGTTTCCCGCGCGTGAGGTCAGCGAGTGGCTGTCTTTCCTGCATTTCTGGGCCTCCTGGGGGGCGATGGCGGGGCTGGGGCTGCATCTGGCGCTGCGGCACTGGGTTTGGGGGGCGAAATGAAGATCAAGGAACAGGCGCGCTATCATGCCCGCCCGCTTGCGCTTGGGGCATTGGCGGCGGCCGCCGGGCTTGGGCTTTGGTTTGCCCTTGGCCCCGCGCCCGCGCCGGTGGGGCTTGCCCTGTCGCAGATCCCTTTTTACAAGCTGCCCTTCGGCCCCGATGAGGCGGGGGAGGCGCGGCCCTTTTACCCCTCGCGGCTGAAAAGCGCGACCGGGCTGTTTTCCGACCCGGCCCGGCTGCCCTCTTCGGCGGAATGCGCCTCCTGCCACAAGCAGGAATTCGAGGAATGGGCGGGCTCGCTTCATGCCATTGCCGACCGTGATCTGGTCTATGAAGCCGTGGTCGAGGCCAATGAAGACAGTGCCCACCACCCCGAGCAGGGCCGCTTCTGCGAAGGCTGCCATGCGCCCAACGAGATGATGGCGGGGCGGGTGAACCGCTTCTCCTCGGTTGCGCCCGCCGAGGCGCTGACCGAAGGCGTGGCCTGCATCACCTGCCACACCGCCACCCATGCCGACCCGGTCCGGGGCAATGGCGATCTGACACTGGCCTATCACCGCGCCGAGGCCGAGCGTGACAGCCCGCAGGGGGCGGCGCTGCTGGCCGATCCGCGGGCCCATCTGGCCGCCTATGGCGCCCCCGACACCACCGCGCTGGTGAAAAGCGCCGAGTTGTGCGGGGCCTGCCATACCGAAATCTACAATGCCTCGAATTCCAAGGCCGACCGGCCGCAGCCGGTGCAATCGACCTATCAGGAATGGAGCGAGAGCTGGTATGCGCAAAACGGTGTCACCTGCCAGGATTGCCACATGGCCGAAGACCCCGCAGCGCAGGTGATGGCGCTGCGTTCGGGGAATATTTCCAAGCCGCGCCGCTATTCGCACCGCATCATCGGCGCCAATCATGTGATGACCGATACCGGGCTGGGCGATGCGCTGAGCGTGCTGCGCGGCGGGCTTTTGCCGGGCGTCAGCGCAGAAATGAACCACGCCACGCTGAACGAACAGGCCCGGCAGACGGCGGCCTTTCTGCGCAGTGCGGCGGGGCTGGAACTGCGCGGCCAAAGCGTCACCCCGCAGGGGCTGCATCTTGATATTGCCGTGCAAAACCTGGGGGCGGGGCACAATCTGCCCACCGGCGTGAACGACCAAAAGCACATCTGGCTGGAGGTGGTGCTGCGCGACGCTGCGGGCGCCGAGCTGTTCCGCTCGGGTGGCGGCGCTGAAAGGCTCGTTACCGAAGATCCGGAGGCGGTGGTCTGGATCGAGCATTTTCTGGCCCCCGATGGCAGCCGCATCACCGATCACATGACCTTTGACACCGCCGAAGTGGTCTGGCTGCGCAAACCCATTCCGGCGCGCGGCGAAGATCTGGTGGGCTACGATATTTCCCTGCCCGCCGGGGCGCAGGGGCCGTTCCGGCTTGAGGCGCGGCTCAACTACAAGATCGCCTTGCCGGATCTGATCTATACCACGCTGCGCCGCGATATCGGCGTGCCCAGTTTCACTCTGGCCGAGCTTTCGGCCGAACTGCCGGAGATCACGCCGTGACCTTTCTGCTGCGTTCGCTTTGCGCCCTGCTCTTGGGCTGTTTTCTGGCGCCCGTATCGCTTCACGCCGAAACCCCTTGGGCCGTGGCCGAGGCGCTGCGTTCCGAGGCGGGCCGGGTGGAGCGTCTGCTCTACCGCGCCGATACCCCCGAACGCGGCGCGGCCATCGCGCAGCATCTGGCCGCGATGCAGGCAGCCCTGGCGGCCGCCGAGCCGCCCTTTGGCCCCGAGGTTGGCACCGCACTGGCGGCGTTTCGGGGGCACGCCGCGCAAGGCGCCGCCCCCGCGGCGGCGCGTGCACGCCAGGCACTCTGGGCGGCGTTGACGCTGGCGGGGCGCGATCAGGCCTATCAGGCAATTGCGCGGGGCGATGCGCCCGCTGCCGCCAACTGGCTGACATTGCGCGATTACGCCCGTGCCTCGGGCGACACGGCAGCCAGTCTGGCGGTGCAGGCGCTGGGATCGGGCACGATGACGCCCGAAGCCGTCCGAGAGACCGTCGAGGCCGAATTGCTGAGCGTGGCGGCTTCGGAATTACGCCTTGCGCTGCGCCGCGCCGCCGAAGATGCGGGCGCAGGCCATGCGGTGCAATACGGTGGCGGGCTGGGCCGGATCGAGGGGCTGCTCGCCTATCTGGGGGCCAATCTGGAGCAGGCGCTGGGGGCCGGCGGCATGGCCGCCCTGCGCGCCGATCTGGCGCGGGCCGAGACCGACCCCGCCGCGCTGGCGCGGATCGAGGAGCGGTTGGCCGGCTATGCGCCGGTGGCGCTTTCCGCCGAAGAACGTCTGCGCCGGGCCCGGCTTTTGCGGCGCTTCACCGCGCTGGTCTGGGAAGAATACAAGGACGGCGTGCGCAACGGTGAAATCAGCCAGCCGATGGAATATAACGAGGCGCGGCTTTTTGGCGACCGGGCGGTGATGATCCTCTCGGACCTCGCGCCGCAGATGGACGACCCGGCTACCGCCGCGCGGCTCGCCGCCCTTCTGGCGCAGGCCCGCGAGCGGATGGCGCAAAAGCAAGATGGCGTTGAGGCGCTGATTGCCGAGGCGCTGGCGGAAATCGACCGCAGCTTTGGCGCCGAAGTGGCCGCCGGGGGCTATGGCGCCGCGCTCGATGCCCTGCCGGCGGCGCTTGATGAACTGGCGCTGATGGCACATTCGGGCGATTGGCCGGGGGCCGAGCTCAAGCGGCTGGAGGCCTATTCCTGGTTCGACCCCGATATTGAACAACGCCTTGTGCCGCGTGCCCCGGCCATGGCGCTGCGGCTCGAGGCCCGGTTCTGGGAGGGCACGGCGGCCCGGCCCGGCCTGGGCACGCTGATTGCCCGGCAGGCCGAGGCCGCGCAACTGGGCGCGGAAATTGCCGGCATCAAGGCCGATCTGGCCGAGGCCCGTGCCCGGATCGAGGCCCGGCCCACCGCGCTTGGCTCGGTGCTGCAATCGGCGGGCATCATTTTCCGCGAAGGGCTGGAGGCGGTCTTGATCCTTGCGGCGCTGCTGGCGGCGCTGCGGGCCGAAGGGCTGGAGCCTGCCCGCTTTCGCAAGACGCTTGGGCTGGGCGTCGGGCTGGCGCTTGTCGGCAGCTTTGCCCTTTGGGGGGCAACCCGCTGGCTTTTCGCCTTCTCGACTCTCGCGCGCGAGGCGCTGGAGGGGGGCACCGCGCTCCTGGCGGCGGCGGTGCTGATCTGGCTGGTGCTGGGGCTTGGCGGCGGCGGCGGGCATGTGGCGGCGTTCCGGGCGCGTCTGGCACGGCTGGCCAGCCCGGTTTCGGTGGGGGTGCTGGCCTTTCTCGTGGTCTTTCGCGAGGGCTTCGAAACGGTGC
>CAZPWV010000075.1:7168-9254 GCA_964590825.1 uncultured Rhodobacter sp.
AGGCGCTTCTGGTCGATGCCGCCCCTGGCCCGGTTCTGGCCGGGCTGGCCCTTGGCGCCGGTGCGGCCATTGCGGCGGGCTGGGCGGTGCTGGCCTCGGGGCGCAGGCTGCCCTTGCGGCTGTTTTTCCGCGCCACCACGGTGTTGCTGGCGACATTGGCGGTGATGCTGGTCGGCGCGGGCATCCGCGGGCTGCAAACCGCGGCCTTGATGAGCGCCACGCCGGTGGCCTGGTTCCCCGATGCGGACTGGTTGCAGCTTTGGTTCGGCCTCTTCCCGGTGGCCGAGCCACTGGCGGCGCAGGCGCTGGTGCTTGTGGTGCTGCTCGCGCCCTGGCGGCGGCTGCGGCTGTGGCTGCCCCCGGCGCGGCCATAGGCCTGGCGCCGGGGGCAGGGCGGTGGCCCGGTGGCTCACCGGCCGGGACGGCGGGTCTTGTCGCGCAGCACGGCGCGGACCATGCGGCCAAAGGCGCGGTCGCGGGCATGGGCCTCGGCCAGGGTTTCGGAATTGATCCGATCCTCGCGGCGCAGCTTTTGCCAGCGCGCCACCCGCTCGGGCGCGATCTGCCCGGCATCGAGCGCCGCAAGCAGCGCACAGCCCGGTTCGCTCTGATGCGTGCAATCGGCAAAGCGGCACTGCCGCGCCAGCGTGTCGATATCGTCAAAGACCGCGGCAATGCCGGCGCTGGCCTCGCTCAGCCGCAGCGCCCGCATTCCGGGGGTGTCGATCAGCCAGCCGCCACCGGGCAGCGGTTGCAGATGCCGCCCGGTGGTGGTGTGGCGGCCCTTGGCGTCATCGTCGCGGATCGGGGCGGTGGCCGCCGCCGTGCCGGTCAGCGCATTGGCCAGCGTGGTCTTGCCCACCCCCGAAGAGCCCGCCAGCGCCACCGTCTGGCCGCTGCGGCACCAGTCGGCCAAGGCCCCGGCGGGCTGGCGGGCATCCAGCAGGCACACCGCCACCCGCCGGTCGATGGCCTCGGCGCGGCTTTGCCAGGCGGCGGGATCGGCGCTCAGGTCGGCCTTGCTCAGCACGATCACCGGCGTGACCCCGGCGCCGCGCGCCAGTGCAAGGTAACGCTCCAGCCGTGCCGGGTTGAAATCGGCGTTGCAGGAGGTGACGATGAACAGCGTATCGACATTGGCGGCAATCAACTGCCGTTCGGCCCCGGTTCCGGCGGCGCGGCGGGCAAGGGTGCTGCGCCGCTCCAGCAGGCGGATCAGGCGGTGCTCGGGGTTTGGCGCCGCCTCGGGCGGCCCGCCCGCGTAAAGCGCCCAGTCGCCCACGGCGATGGCGCCGGTCGAGAGCCCCGGCGGCGGAACGAGCAACAGCGGGCCTTCGGGGGCTAGCGCCGTGAGCCGGTTGCGATGCACGGCGGCGATGCGGCAGGGCTTGAGCTGCGACAGCTCTTCAAGCGTCATCTGGCGCAGAAAATCGGGTGCCCAGCCAAGTTCGGCAAGGGTGGGGAAATCGGTCATTTGAGGATCCTCGCAGACACTGAAAAACAGGCGCCAGGGCGCCGGTGGCATTCAGGGCGGGCAAGGGCGCTGGCGCGGCTTGCGCCGCTCAGAGAACCCCGGCCCGGAGGCGTGCAAGATCCGACAAAAATTCCTCCTCAGCTGCGATGGCGCCAGTTTACACCCTTTTCGCCTCTGCCGACAGCGGGAACGGGGAGATCCAGGCAAAACGGCCGGCAACGGCCTGCAAGAGACGGCACAGCAGGAATCGCTTGGCTTTGCGCTGGTCGTCAATATACTGCACCGGAGTATATGAGACGACGATGCCCAACGACCCGGAAGACCGAAAACGCATTCTTGCCCGGCTGCACCGGATCACCGGGCAGTGCCAGGCGCTGGAACGCGCGCTTGCGGAGGGGGGCGAGTGCGCCGCGCTGCTGCAACAGATCGCCGCCGTGCGCGGCGCGCTCAACGGGTTGATGGCCGAGGTTCTCGAAGCCCATATCCGCGACGAATTCGGCCCCGTTGCGGCCGAGGGCGGGGCCCGGCCCGAAGCGCTGCTCGCCCTGGTGCGCAGCTACCTGAAATAGGCCGCGCAGCTACCTGAAATAGGCCGCGCAGCTACCTGAAAGA
>CAZPWV010000076.1:0-4529 GCA_964590825.1 uncultured Rhodobacter sp.
AAGGCACGGTGCAAAACGATCTGGTCAAGGAATACCTGAGCCGGGGAACCTATATTTGCCCGCCCAAGCCCAGCCTGACGATGATTACCGACGTGGCGGCCTATACCGCCGAGCATCTGCCGAAATGGAACCCGATGAACGTCTGTTCCTATCACCTGCAAGAGGCCGGTGCCACGCCCGAGCAGGAACTGGCTTTCGCGCTGGCCACCGGCATCGCGGTGCTTGATGACCTGAAAACCAAGGTGGCGGCGAAAGATTTTCCCGCCATGGTCGGGCGGATCTCCTTCTTCGTCAACGCCGGCATCCGCTTTGTCACCGAACTGTGCAAGATGCGGGCCTTCACCGAGCTTTGGGATGAAATCTGCCTGGGGCGCTACGGTATCGAAGAGGAAAAATACCGTCGCTTCCGCTATGGCGTGCAGGTGAACAGCCTTGGCCTGACCGAGCAGCAGCCGGAAAACAACGTCTACCGCATTCTCATCGAAATGCTGGCGGTGACGCTTTCGAAGAATGCCCGGGCCCGCGCCGTGCAATTGCCCGCCTGGAACGAGGCGCTGGGCCTGCCGCGCCCCTGGGATCAGCAATGGTCGCTGCGGATGCAGCAGATCATGGCCTATGAAACCGACTTGCTTGAATTTGGCGACCTGTTCGATGGCAACCCCGCGGTGACCGCCAAGGTCGAGGAGCTGAAGGCCGGCGCAAGGGCCGAACTGGAAACGCTCGACACGATGGGCGGGGCGATTGCGGCCATCGATTACATGAAGGCGCGGCTGGTGGAAAGCAACGCCGCCCGGCTGGGCCGGATCGAGGCGAATGAAACCATCGTCGTCGGCGTGAACCGCTGGACCGAGGCCGAACCCTCACCGCTCACCGCCGGCGATGGCGGCATCATGGTGGTTGATCCGGCGGTGGAGGCCGACCAGATCGGCCGCCTGCAAGCCTGGCGGCAGGGCCGCAATGCGCAGGCGGTGGCGGCGGCGCTCGAGGCGCTCAAGTCCGATGCGAAAGCCGGGCGCAATGTCATGCCCGCCTCGATTGCCGCAGCCAAGGCGGGGGTCACCACCGGCGAATGGGCCGGCGTGATGCGCGCGGTGCATGGCGAATACCGTGGCCCCACCGGGGTTTCGCGCAGCCCCTCGAACCGCACCGAAGGCCTCGATGACATCCGCTCCGCCGTTGACGCCGTCTCCACGCAACTGGGGCGGCGGCTGAAGTTTCTGGTCGGCAAGCCGGGGCTGGATGGCCACTCGAATGGCGCCGAGCAGATCGCCTTCCGCGCCCGCGACTGCGGCATGGACATCACCTACGAGGGCATCCGCCTGACCCCCGAGCAGATCGTGGCGCAGGCGCTTGACGAGGGCGCGCATGTGGTGGGCCTGTCGATCCTTTCGGGCAGCCACTTGCCGCTGATCGAAGAGGTGATGGAGCGGATGCGCAGGGCGGGGCTTTCGCATGTGCCCGTTGTGGTGGGCGGCATCATCCCCGATGACGACGCCGAAAAGCTGCGCGGCTTCGGCGTGACGCGGGTCTACGCCGAAGGATTTCGAACTCAACCGCATCATGATGGATATCGTCGCGCTGGCCACCCCGGCCTCGGCGGCGGCCTGAGCAAGGCGGGGGTTTCACACCCCCGCACCCCCGTGGGATATTTGAACACTTTGGAAAAGCGGGTTTCCAAAGTGACGAAATATCCCCGCCGGAGGCTTCTGCGGCAGAGGATTTCGCGCCTTTCGGTTGCCTCGCCTGCCCTGTATGGTCGCGCCCATGAGCAGCCCAGCCAACGTGACATTTTCCGAAGATCAGGCCGAAGCCTGGGATGCCGTGGCCGCCGCGCTTGAGGCGGCGGGGGTCGATATCGTCGAGGGCACGCTTTTGCCCGACAGTGGCGCGCCGCGCGTGCTTTCGGTGATCGGCAAGGCGGGTTCGGGCAAGACGCTGCTGCTGGCCGAGCTTTACAAGGCCCTCGAAACCGCCGGGGTCGATCTTGTCTCGGGCGATTTCGAAGGCCGCCGCCGCAAGGATCGCCGCACGCTGGCGATTTTGGCGCCCACCAACAAGGCGGCTTCGGTGCTGCGTTCGCGCGGCGTGCCGGCTACCACCATCCACCGCATTCTTTACACCCCGGTTTATGACCCGGAATACGAGCGCATCGCCGAGTGGCTTGCCGGTCAGGGCGAGCGGCCAAAGCCCGACCTGCTGCGCATCGACGGGCTGAGCGATGCCGCGCTGGACCGCGCCAAGGCGTTTTACGATCTGCACAAATCCATTCCCGGTGCGCTGGCCTCGGCGGGGCTGCGCGGCTCGGATTTCATTTCCGGCTGGAAGCGGCGCGAAGACCCGCTCGACATCGGCTTTGTCGATGAGGCCTCGATGCTCGACGAGCGGCAATTCGACGATCTGAAGGAAATTTTCCCGACGCTGGTGTTGTTTGGCGATCCGGCGCAGTTGGCCCCGGTGAACCAGTCCGGCCATATGTGTTTTGAGCGCCTGCCCGAGCCGGCCAAACATGTGCTGCACCGCATTCACCGTCAGGCCGACGACAACCCGATTCTCGATCTGGCCCATGCGCTCTCTGACGAGAGCCTTGATTTCTATACTTTCGAGCAGATGGTGCAGGCGGCGGCGCGGCGCGATGCGCGGGTGGTCTGGGCGGGGCGGGTGGAGAGCGACCTGATGGCCCGCTCGCCGGTGCTGGTCTGGCGCAATGCCACGCGGATCCGGCTGATTCAGGCCTTTCGGCAGGCGCATTCTGCCCCTGCCGATGCGCTTTTGCCCGGTGAGCCGCTGATTTGCGACGGGATCGAACTGCCGCTCAAGCATCGCAAGAAGCGCATCGACCTCGAGGCGCGGGGGCTTATCAAGGGGGCGCAGGTGATCTACCTCGGCCCCGGCAAGAAGCCCGGCTTTTCGCGCCTGCACGTGATCGGCGCCGAAGATCCGCGGCTTTCGGCGGCCTCGATCATCAAGATCGAACTGCCCGACGAGGAAGAGCCCTTCATTCCCTTTGCCGCGCGCATGGGGGCGGCCTTTCTGCACGGCGCGGCGGTAACCATCCACAAGGCGCAGGGCAGCCAGTGGCCCGATGTGCAGGTCTTTGCCCCCGATCTTTATGCCGCCTTTCGTGCCGGGCGCACCGAGGCGGGCATCGCGCTGTGGAAGCGGCTGGCCTATGTGGCCATCACCCGCGCCGAGAGCCGGCTGCTTTGGGTGACCAGGCCGATGCTGGCGCGGCCGCTCAGCCCGCTGGGCATCGGGGATCTGCCCGCCGGCGGCACCAGCCTGCGGCTTGAACGCGAGGAAGACTGAGGCTTTTCCTTTCTGCGCGCTGCGCCTAATCTGGGTCCAACCAAGGAGGCCCCGATGCGTTGCGTTTTCGTTCAGTTCCGCTGCCAACCCGGCAAGACCTATGCCGTGGCCGATGCGATTTACGAACGCGAGGTGGTCAGCGAGCTTTATTCCACCTCGGGCGAGTTCGACCTGATCGCCAAGGTCTATGTTCCCGAAGAGGCCGATATCGGCCATTATCTCAGCGAGAAGCTGTTTGACATCGAGGGTATCAGCCGCACCCTGACCACGATGACCTTCAAGGCGTTCTGAGCCTAGTTGCGGATCAGCCGAAAGGCCGCCGCCGCCGCCCAGCCCGCAAACACCGCCAGCGCCAGCGAGAGCAACCCGTAGGCCGCCGGCTGCTGGCGCGACAACATGAAAAGCCACCGCTCCAGCCCGACCCGGCGCACCCGGATCGGCGCATTGGCGCGGTCAATCACCCGCCCGTCACGCAGCAGCAGGATGCGGGCGGTGTAATCGCCCTCGATCAGGTTGGCAGGCAGGTCGAAATCGGCGCGGAAAAGTGTGTTGTCCACCAGCCGCACCCGACCTTCCTCCAGTTTGTAAATGCCCTCGTTCTCGCGGATGCGCAGCAGCGCCTCGGCAAAACGGCGGGCGTCGTTTTCGCCCAGCGGCCCCGCAAAGGCCTGCATCGCCAGCGGCGCCGAAATGCGTTCGGCGCTGTCAAGCTCGGGGCTGAGGATCAGCGGCAGGGGGGCCGAAGCGGCCACCGCATAGTAGCTGGGCGCCCCCGCCACCACCACCTTGTCGGTGTTGACCCAGATCCCCAGCTCGCGTGATTTGCGCCGCACGGTGACCTTTTGCAGCGGGCCTTGCAGGGTGACGATCACCGCCAGCCGCCCCGCCGGTTCGGGGGCGTCCCGCTTGACCGCGCCATAAATCAGCACAGTCGAGCCGTCGAAAGAGGCGGTGATCCCGATGCTGTCGGCGCTCAGCCCGGCCACCACGCTTTCGGCCCGAAGCGGTGACGGCACGAGCGCCGGCACCAGGGCCAGCACGAGGGGCAGGGCAAGCAGTCGCAGCAGCGCAGGCAGGGTCATTGGCGTTCCACCTGAAGGCTGTAAAGTTCACCCGGTGTCAGCAGCAGGTCGAGCCCCAGCTTCAGCGCGACGGCCAGCACCAGCAGCGCCAGCAGAATGCGCAACTGTTCGGCCTTCAGCCTGGCGCCCATCTGCGTGCCG
>CAZPWV010000076.1:4539-9239 GCA_964590825.1 uncultured Rhodobacter sp.
AGCAACAGCGCCAGCATCACATCGACCGACTGGTTGGTGATCGCATGAAGCATGGTGGCAAAGGCTGAAACCACCAGAATCTGGAACAGCGAAGTGCCGATCACCACCTTGGTGGGCATTCCCAGCAGGTAGATCATCGCGGGCACCATGATGAACCCGCCGCCCACCCCCATGATCGCCGCCAGAACCCCGACGGCCATCCCCACAAGTATCGGCGGGATCACCGAGATATAAAGGCCCGAGGCGCGGAACTTGACCTTGAAGGGCAGCCGATGCACCCAGTTGTGCTGATGCGCCTTGGACCTCCGCGCCCCCGGCCGTCGGGCGCGGCGCAGGCTGCGCAGCCCCTCTTGCAGCATCAGCAGCCCGATCGAACCCAGAAAAACCACATAGGACAGTTGCACCACAAGGTCGATCTGGCCCAGACGGGTGAACAGGTTGAACACCCATATCCCCAGCCCCGAGCCGATCACCCCGCCGATCTGCAACACAATGCCCATCGGCACATCGACCGCCTTGCGCTTGAACTGCGCCAGCACGCCCGAAACCGACGAGGCCACCACCTGATTGGCCCCGGTGGCGACAGCGACGGTGGGCGGAATGCCGATGAAGAAAAGAAGCGGGGTAATCAGGAACCCGCCGCCCACGCCAAAGAGGCCCGAGAGCAGCCCAACCAGCCCGCCCAGCCCGAGAAGTAGAAAGATGTTGACCGAAACCTCGGCGATGGGGAGGTAGATCTGCATGGGCATCCGGCGGCTTTGACCCTCAACATGCCGCGTGCGGACCAGACTATCAAGGGATGGTTAATGCTGCCCTAAAGGTTCCGCAGGAAGCGGCGCAGGATCCGCTCGAATTTCGCGGCGCCAAGCGGGGCCATGGCCTTGGTGTGGTCGTGGCTGATGCTTTCCGACGACATCCCCGCGCCCATGTTGGTCACCACCGACACCGCCGCCGCCCGCAGGCCCAGAAACCGCGCCAGGATCACCTCGGGCACGGTGGACATGCCCACCGCATCGGCGCCCAGCACCTTCGCCGCCCGAATCTCGGCCGGGGTCTCGAACGACGGCCCCGAGAACCAGCAATAGACCCCCTCCGGCAGGGCGATGCCCTCGGCTGCTGCGGCGGTTTTCAGGGCGCTGCGCAGCGCCGGGTCATAGGCTTCGGTCATCGGCACGAACCGCGCGTCACTGGCCTCGCCAATCAGCGGGTTGGTGCCGGCAAAGGCGATGTGATCCTCGAGCAGCATCAGATCGCCGGGGCCGATATCGCCGCGCAGGCTTCCTGCCGCATTGGTCAGCAAAACTTGCCCGCAGCCCAACGCGCGCAGGATTTCCAGCGGCAGGCGCATCTCGGCGGGGTTGCCGTGTTCGTAGTAATGCACGCGGCCACCGAAAACCGCGACCCGCACCCCCTCCAGATCGCCGATCACCAGCCGCGGGTTGTGCCCCGAAACCCCCGCATGAGGAAAACCGGGAAGATCGGCATAGTCGATGGCCACGCCCTCGACCTGATCGGCCAGATGACCAAGGCCCGAGCCGAGGATCAGGCCGATGGCCGGCGGTTCCGCTCCGACCCGCGACCGGATCAGATCGGCAAGTTCAACGCTCTTTGACATAGGGCTGGCCTCCGGCGCGGGGGGGAATGGCGCGGCCGACGAAACCGGCCAGCACGATGACGGTCAGGATATAGGGCAGCGCGTCGAGGAAGGAGACCGGGATGGTCAGGTTGCCGGGCAGCAGCGCGTCGATCACATCGGGGCGCAGCGCCAGCGCCTGGAAGAAACCGAAAAGCAGCGTCGCCCCCAAGGCATACCAGGGCCGCCATTTGGCAAAGATCAGCGCCGCAAGCGCAATATACCCGCGCCCCGCCGTCATTTCCTTGCCGAAACCGGCCTGAAGCCCGGTGGCCATATAGGCCCCCGCCAGACCGCACAGCACCCCGGTGATGACCAGCGCCGAATAGCGCAGCCGCACCACCGAGACACCGGCGGTATCGACCGATTCCGGGTTTTCGCCCACCGCGCGCAGCCGCAGGCCAAAGCGGGTGCGGTAGAGCAGCCACCAGCTGAGCGGCACGGCCGCCAGCGCCATATAGACAAGGATGGCGTGCCCCGAGACGACCTCGGCATAAAAGGGGCCGATCAGCGGCACCGAACGCAGCGCCTCGGCAAGGGGCAGATCGATCGGGTTGAACCGCGCCGCGCCCGACAATGGCGGCGTGCGGCCGCCCTGCCCAAAGGCGCTTTGCGCCACCAGCACCGTGGCCCCCGATGCGATGAAATTCAACGCCACCCCGGAAATGAGCTGATTGCCGCGAAAGGTGATCGAGGCCAGACCATGCACCGCCGAAAACAGCAAGGAGCCGAAGATGGCGGCAAGAAGCCCCAGCCAGACATTGCCGGTGACCGCCGCCACGGCGCCCGCCGCCATGCCCGCCGTCAGCATCTTGCCTTCAAGGCCGATGTCGAAAATACCCGCCCGTTCCGAAAACAGCCCGGCCAGACAGGCTAGCAGCAGCGGCGTGGCAAAGCGCATGGTGGTGTCGAGAATCTGCAAGAGTGTTGCGTAATCCATCACAGGGCCTCCCGCTGGCGCAGCCGGAAGAACGGCGCCAGCATCATCCGCACCATTGTGTCGAGCGCCCCGGTGAACAGAATCACCAGACCCTGCAACAACAGCCGCAATTCGATGGGAATGGTGGTCCAAAGCCCCATTTCAGCCCCGCCCTGATAGAGAAAGCCAAAAAGCAGCGCCGCCAGAAACACGCCCAGCGGATGGTTGCGCCCCATCAGCGCCACCGCGATGCCGATGAACCCCGCCCCTTCCGAGGCGTTTTGCAAGAGCCGCTCGGCCTCGCCCATCACGTTGTTGATGGCCATCATCCCCGCCAGCGCGCCCGAAATCAGCATTGACAGCATGATGACTTTGTAAGGCGAAATCCCGGCATAGATCGCCGCGCTTTCCGATTTGCCAAAGGCGCGGATCGCATAGCCCAGCCGGGTGCGCCACAGCAGTGCCCAGACGCCAAAGCAGGCCGCCACCGCGATGAAAAAGGTGATGTTGACCGGAACCTTGTTCGAAAAGATCAGGTTCAACCCCGGCAATTCGCCGAAATTCGGCAGTTTGGTTCCGGCGGGAAAACGCGCCGTGGCCGGGTCCATCTGCCCCACCGGGCGCAGCACTTCGACCAGAAGATAAACGATCAGCGCCGCCGCGATATAGTTGAACATGATCGTGGTGATGACGATATGACTGCCGCGCCGGGCCTGCAACCAGGCCGGAATGGCCGCCCAGGCCGCACCGAAAAGCGCCGCCCCCAGCGTGGCCGCCAGAAGTGCAACCGACCAATGCGGCCAGACCGGCAGCGCCAGGCAGACAAGCGCCACGCCCAGCCCGCCAAGCTGCGCCTGCCCCTCGCCGCCAATATTGAACTGGCCTGCGTGATAGGCCACGGTCACCGCCAGCCCGGTGAAGATGAAGGAGGTGGTGTAATAGAGCGTGTAGCCCCAGCCATAGGCCGAGCCCAGCGCCCCGGTGACCATCACCTTCACCGCTTCGACGGGGTCGCCGCCGATGGCCAGAATGACCAGCGCCGAAATGATCGCCGCCAGCAATAGCGAAATCAGCGGCACCAGCACCACATCGGCCCAGGTGGGAAGTTTGTCCATCAGGCGGCCTCGTTCTTGCCCGCAACCCCGGCCATGAGCAGGCCCAGTTCGCGTTCGTTTGTCTCGTTTGGCAGCCGCTCACCCATGATGCGGCCGTCGAACATCACCGCGATCCGGTCTGACAGCGACATGATCTCGTCGAGTTCGACCGAGACCAGCAGCACCGCCTTGCCGGCATCGCGCAATTCGACCAGGCGTTTGTGGATGAACTCGATGGCGCCGATATCGACCCCCCGCGTCGGCTGCCCCACCAGCAGAAGATCCGGGTTGCGCTCGATCTCGCGGGCCAGCACGATCTTTTGCTGATTGCCGCCCGAAAAGCTTTTGGCGGGCAATTGCGGGTTGGGGGGGCGAACGTCAAAACGCTCCATCTTGCCGGCGGTGTCGGCCTCGATCGCGGCATTGTCCATGAACAGCGCGTTGGCCTGATATTCGGGGGCGTTGTGATAGCCGAAGGCGATGTTTTCCCAGGCGGTGAAATCGAGGATGAGGCCAAGGTGGTGGCGGTCTTCGGGCACATGGGCAATGCCACGGGCGCGGCGGGTCTGGCCGCTGGCCAAGGGCCCCGAAAGCACGATCTCCTGGCCGTTGATCCGCACCCGTCCGCTGACCTTGCCCTCGGCAAAGCCGCCCAGCACCTTCAGCAGTTCCGACTGACCGTTGCCGGCAACCCCGGCAATGCCCAGAATTTCACCGGCGCGGATCTTCAGGCTGATGCCCTTCACCCGTTCGACCTTGTCGGTATCGACCACCCGCAGGTTATCGATTTCCAGCACCGTTTCGCCGGGGTTGGCGGGGCCTTTGGGCACATGCAGCAGCACCTTGCGGCCCACCATCAGCTCGGCCAGTTCTTCGGGGCTGGTGGTGCTGGTCTGCACGGTGGCGGTCATCTCGCCGCGCCGCATCACGCTCACCGTATCGGTGATTTCCATGATCTCGCGCAGCTTGTGGGTGATGAGGATGATGGTCTTGCCCTGCTCCTTGAGCCCGCGCAGGATGCGGAACAGGTGGTCCGCCTCGTCGGGGGTCAGCA
>CAZPWV010000077.1:0-9105 GCA_964590825.1 uncultured Rhodobacter sp.
GACTCACCGCCAAGCCCGGCGCTTATCGGCGAGGGGGGCGGCCAAGTCAAGCGGTTTCCGGTGCTCTGCTCCGGTGATCTTGCGGCTTTTCTGCCCGGCATGGCAGGGCGGCAAAGGGGCAGGCTCAGGGCGTGGCGGGTGCGGGCGCGGCGGGCGGTTCGGCCTTGTTGTGTTCGCGGAAATAGGCCCATTCCTCGACCACGCGGCCATCGGGCAGATGGCAGAACCCGGCCACGCCCTCGGCCGCCGACAGCCCGAGCGGGCGCAACTCGACGGTGCCGCCCCGCTCGACGCAAAAGACTGCGGCCGGGTTGGCCATGCCAACGGGTTTGTCGGTGGCCGGTGCGGTCTCGGTGCAGCCGGTCAGCGCCAGCGCGGCAAGGGAAAGGGCAAGCGGTCTGGACATGAAAACTCCTGTCGGGGGCTGCGGTTCGGGGGCGAGAATGCACCGAAAGCGCAGAAAGGAAAATGCCGAAGTGGGGGCGCAAGCCGCCCTTGCCCGGGCGGAACAGGAAAGGCACCGCCTTTCCCCGCCCGAGGGTGCAACGCCTCCCCAGGACCGGCTGATCCGGGCAGTGCCAAAGGCCTGCGCCCAGCCCCGGCGGCGCGAATGCGCCCGCCATGGGCGGGGCCGGCGCAGGCCCGAACGCTTTGGCGGCCCGGCGGGCATGGGGCAAGCCGCCCCGCATGACCGAGGCACTGGCCTCGGTCAGAAAAAGCGGCTCACGCCCCCGCCTTTTCCTCCAGCATCAGCCATTCTTCCTCGGCCGCCGCCAAGGCCGCCTGCCGCTCGGCCAGCATTTCGGTGGCCTTCCTGAATTTCACCGGCTCGCGGGCGAAAAGCTCCGGGTCGGAAAGCAACTCACCCAGCTTGGCAATCTCGCGTTCCAGCTTTTCCAGCACGCCGGGCAGCGCCTCGAGCCGGTGACGCTCGGTAAAGGTCAGGCCCGGCTTTTTCACCGCCTCTTTCACCGGCTCGGCAGCCACCGGCTTTTTCGGCGCCTCTTTCACCGCCTCTTTCACCGCCGCCGCCGCGCTCAAGCCGCGCTGCGCCTGATAATCGCTCCAGCCGCCGGCATAAACCGTCGCCCGGCCATCGCCCTCCATCGCAATCGTGGTCGAGGCCACGCGGTCGATGAAATCGCGGTCGTGGCTGACCAGAAGCACCGTGCCGTCATATTCGCCCAGAATATCTTGAAGCAAATCAAGGGTTTCAACATCCAGATCGTTCGTCGGCTCGTCAAGCACCAGAAGGTTCGAGGGCCGCGCCATGATCCGCGCCAGCAAAAGCCGCGCCCGTTCGCCGCCCGAAAGCGAGCCGATGGGCGCGCGCGCCTGCTGCTCGTCGAAGAGGAAATCCTTCAGGTAAGCCACCACATGCTTGGGCACCCCCCGCACCATCACCTGATCCGAGCGGCCCGAAACCCGCATCTCGGGGTCATTCACCATGCCGTCCCAGAGCGTCATCGAAAAATCGAGCGTCGAACGGGCCTGATCGAAGACCGCCAGTTCAAGGTTGGTGCCAAGGCTCACCGTGCCGGCATCGGGCGCAATCTCGCCGGTCAGCATTTTCAAGAGCGTGGTCTTGCCCACGCCATTGGGGCCGACGAAAGCCACCCGGTCGCCGCGCAGCACGCGCAGGTCGAACCCCTTGACGATGGGCTTTTCTCCGAAGCGTTTTTCGAGGCCCTTCGCCTCGATCACCCGCTTGCCCGATTGCGGGCCGCTGTCCAGCTCGAGCGCCGCCGTGCCTTGGCGGCGGATCTGCCCGGCCCGCTCGGCGCGCAGCGCCTGCAACGCCCGCACCCGGCCCATGTTGCGCTTGCGGCGCGCCGAAATGCCCTCGACCGCCCATTTCGCCTCGGCCTTGATCTTGCGGTCAAGCTTGTGGCGGGCCTCGTCTTCCTCGGTCCAGACGGTCTCGCGCCAGTCTTCGAAATGCTCGAACCCGCGCTCGAGCCGGCGCACCTCGCCGCGGTCGATCCAGAGCACGCCCCGCGTGAGGTGGCGCAAAAAGGCGCGGTCGTGGCTGATGAGAACATAGGCGGTGCGGGTGTCGCGCAGGTAATCTTCCAGCCAGCCGATCGCCTGAATATCAAGGTGGTTGGTGGGCTCGTCGAGCAGCATCAGTTCCGGCGCCTCGGCCAGAAGCTTGGCCAGCGCGGCACGGCGCCGCTCGCCGCCCGAGGCGGTGGCCACCGGCGCCTCGGGGCGGAATTTCAGCCCCTCGGCCACCATTTCCACCCGGTAACGCTCGGCCTCGTCAAGCTTCGAGGCGGCAAATTCGCCCAAGGTGGCAAAGGCCGACAGATCGGGTTCCTGCTCCATGTAACCCACCCGCGTGCCCGAGGGCACGACCCGGCTGCCCCGGTCAGGCTCGGTCAGCCCGGCCATCACCTTCATCAGCGTGGATTTGCCCGAGCCGTTGCGACCAACCAGCGCCAGCCGGTCGCCCTCCTGAACACTCAGCGAGAGCCCGTCAAAAACGGGGGCGCCGCCAAAGGTGAGGGCGATATCGGTGAGTTGCAAAAGCGGTGCGCGTGCCATGGCCCTGCCCTAGCCGCCCCGGCCGGCGGCGTCAATCGGGGCTGTTTCTGCACCTGCGCAACGACCCCCTTGAAGGGGCGGCCAAAAGGGTCGAAAGCTTATCCAAAGCGCTTTGGAGGCGGTCATGGCTGGGATTTCCGATTCGCAAACCTTCGATCTGCGGCTGGACCGCTCGGCCACTGATCTTTGGGGGATGCTGGAGCCGCTTTACGGCGCCCACCCCGGCTGGGCGGCCTTTCGCAGCGATCTGCTGGCCACGCTGAAGGCCGGCTGGAAGGCGCGCCCCGACGAGCTCAAGCGGCTCGACCTGTGCCGCGATCTGGAACCCGACTGGTTCCAGCGCCCCGCGATGGCGGGCTATGTGTTTTATGCCGACCGTTTCGCCGGCGGGCTGCGCGGCATTCTCGACCATCTCGATTATCTGAGCGAGCTGGGCATCAGCTATGTGCACATCATGCCCTGCCTTGAGCCCCGCGCGGGCGACAGTGACGGCGGCTATTCGGTGCGCGACTACCGCGCCATCAACCCCGCCCTTGGCACGCTGGCCGATTTCGAGGCGGTGAGCGCGGCGCTGCGGGCACGCGGCATCAGCCTGTGCATTGATCTTGTGCTGAACCACACCGCCAAGGAACATGCCTGGGCCGAGGCCGCGCGGCAGGGCCGCGCCCCCTTTGCCGATTATTACCTGATGTTCGACAGCCCCGATCTGCCCGCGCGTTACGAACAAAGCCTGATTGAAATTTTCCCCGAAACCGCGCCGGGCAGCTTCACCCATTACCCCGAGATCGGCAAATGGGTCTGGACCACCTTCAACGAGCACCAGTGGGATCTGAACTGGGCCAACCCGCAGGTGTTTCTGGAATTTGTCCGCATCATGCTGTTCTGGGCCAACAAGGGGGTGGATGTGCTGCGCTTTGATGCGGTGGCCTTCATGTGGAAGCGGATCGGCACGAAATGCCAGTCCGAGCCCGAGGTTCATGCGCTGCTTCATGCGCTGCGCGCCGCCTCGCGCATTGCCGCCCCCGCGCTGATCCATCTGGAGGAGGCCATCGTTTCCCCCGCCGAGATGCTGCCCTATCTCGGGCGTGGCGTGCATGACGGCAAGGAGGGCAACCTGGCTTATCACAACTCGCTGATGGTGCAGGTCTGGTCGGCACTGGCCACCCGCAACACCGCGCTGATGCGCCATGTGCTGGCCCGCCATTTTCCGCCCCGGCTGAGCAATGCCACCTATGCCACCTATCTGCGCTGCCACGATGACATCGGCTGGGCGGTGACCGATGAAGATGCCGCAGAACTTGGGTTTTCGGGGCCGGCGCATCGGGCCTATCTGTCGGATTTCTACGATGGCTCCTTCCCCGGAAGCTTCGCCCGCGGCGCGCTGTTTCAGGAAAACCCCGATACCGGCGACAAGCGCATTTCGGGCTCCTGCGCCGCGCTGTGCGGGCTGGAAAAGGCGCTGGACGAGGGCGATGCGGCGGCTGCCGATCTGGCGTTGCAGCGCATCTTGCTGGGCCATGCGGTGATTGCGGGCTTTGGCGGGGTGCCGCTGATCTATATGGGCGACGAGCTGGGCCTGCTGAATGATTACCGCTACACCGATGTGCCCGAACACGCCCATGACAGCCGCTGGCTGCACCGCCCGCAAATGGATTGGGCACTGGCCGAAACCCGCCATCAGCCGGGCCAGCCGGCGCAGGTGCTGTTTGACGGCATCCGCCACATTCTGGCCCGCCGCAAAGCCACGCCGGAACTCCACGCCGATCACCCGCAGACCATTCTTGACCTTGGCGATGACCGGCTGTTTGCCCAAGCCCATGACGCCCCCACCGGGCGGCTTTTGTGCCTTTACAACTTTTCCGAAGACTGGGTGCCCCTGCCCGAGGCGCGGCTGCGCGGCGCCGGCATGGTGCAGGGGTTTGACGCGCTTTCCGAAGGCTGGCTTGGCCTGACGGGCGGCACGGCCACCCTGCCCCCCTACGCCCGGCTCTGGCTGCGCTAGGCTCTGGCTGTTCCAGGCTCAGGCTGCGTCAGAGTCAGGCCCCGGCCACCATCCGCAAGGCGCGGGCCCGTGCCGGCGGGATGGCGCCAATTTCGAGGCCGGTGAACACATGCAGCGTGCCCAGATGGTCATCGACCACCGCATGATCGCTGACCCAGCCGCCCATCGTCAGATAGCTGCGCAAAAGCGGCGGCATTTTCAGCATTGCCTGTTTCGGATCGCCCTTGATGCCCAAAAGCCGGCGCGCATAGCGGATCACCTTCGGCGCCTTGACCCTGGGCCACCAGCGGCGCGGCGCCAGATGATGCGCGGCCAACACGGCAAAGGCATCGGTGAAACTGTCAAAATCGGTCGAGAGGAACGACGAGCAGCCAAACAGCATCTCCACCCGTTCGTCATCGACAAAACGCGTCATCGCCGCCCAGGCCAGACGCAGGATGTCGGGGTCGCTGATCTCGGGGTCGATGCAGAACCGGCCCATTTCCAGCATCCGCCCCGGATAGGCGGACAGGGCCGACAGGTTGTAATACTGCGCCGAATAGCTGCGGCCGATCTCGGCGCCACTGGCCAGCGGCAACAGCCGGAAACAGCACACCAGCCGCCCGGTGGCCGGCTCTTCGACCAGAACATGGCGGCACAGCGCATCGAACTCATCGGCATCCAGCGGCGGCGACTGCGGCGATTGCGCCATTTCCCGCCGCGCCCCCAGAAACGAGCGCCAGCGCAGCGCCTGCGCCGCGCGCAGATCGGCGGGGGTTTCGGCAAAGCGCGCCGCATAGCGGCCCCTGGCAAGCGTGAGCATGGATTCTCCGCCTTTTCCTTCGCCCCGATCCTAGCCGAAACCGGCCCCGCCGAAAAGCACGGCCTGCGTCAAGGATAGGCCTTGCGTCAAAGATTGGCCTGCGTCAAAGACTGGCCGGGCGAAGATCACGGCCGCCAGCCGGGCGTCTGGACCCGGCCCGCAGACCCGATCAATCCCCGAGCAGCTTGCCCGCCGAAACCCGGCCGATCGAGCCAAGCAATTCGCGGATCAGGCTGATGCCGCGGATATTCGATTTGGTGATCCGGCGTGACAGCACCACCACCTCGCCACGCTCCAGCCCGAAGCGCTCGACGTTTTCCACCACGCCCTTGTCGTCAAAGGTGATCGCCACCACCTGACGGTCGATTTCCTGCGGCGCGCGGGCGCCGTAATATTTCCAGCGCGAACCAACATAAAACCATCCCGCGCCCTGCAACAGCCCCATCGAGGCGGGCCGGCCCACGGCGGTGGCCACATCCTGCTGCGTGCTCTTGCCGACCTCGACCAGCGCCAGATCCTCGTCATTGGGAACATAGCCGTGGTTGCGATAGATCGCCGTGCAGCCCGCTGCGAAAACTGCGGCGCCAAGGGCCAGAGCCAGCGCAAAGCGCCGCATCACGGTTCCGGTGCTCACCTCATCCCCCTCTTGCCTGCGCCCCTATTGCCTTGCGGCTCGTGGCCTTCTATCCCGCTTACAACAGGATGCGACGGCTCTCAAGCGCCCTGAGCCATCGCTTGCCGCTTGTGGCGCATCTGGAAAGGCCGATGACCGAACTGCTGCCCTTTGCCCATCCGTTGCGCCCCGCCGAACTGGCGGCCCGCAAACCCACCCGCTTCGATCTGGCCCCCGATGCCACGATCCGCGCCGCGATTGCCCGCTGGGCCGATCTGCTGGCGCTCGATTCGCTGCGCCTTGTCGGCACGCTCACCCCGCAGGGCCGCGCCGACTGGCTGTTGCAGGCCGAACTGACGGCCCGCGTGGTGCAGCCCTGCGTGGTCAGCCTTGCGCCCGTCACCACCGATCTGCGCGAGCCGGTGCTGCGCCGCTATCTGGCCGACATGCCGCTCCCCGAGGCCGATGAGATCGAAATGCCCGAAGACGACAGCGCCGAGCCGCTGCCCGATGTGATCGACCTTGGCGCGGTGGCGCTGGAGGCGCTGGAGCTGGCCTTGCCGCTTTACCCCCATGCCGCGGGGGCGCAGCTTGGCCTGCACGAGGCCATTCCCCCCGGCGCCGCGCCGATCCCCGCCGAGGCAACGCGGCCCTTTGCCGGGCTGGCGGGGCTGCTGCGCGCCAAAGAGGACGGCGGCGGCGAAACCGGCTGAGCCGGGGCGGTTTTTGCCCGACCGCGAAAAGCTGCAAAAAGGGCTTGCAACGGGGCGGAATCGCAGTATGTTCCCGGCCTCATTCGAAGTTTGGGTTCGCACCCGGACCGCCGCTGGCATCCGTGACGAAACCAGAAGGAAATCAGGGCCTTCGCGCCCCCGAACACCCGAGGTTGACAGATGGCTGTCCCGCAGAACAGAACCACGCGCTCCCGCCGCAACATGCGCCGCGCGCATGACGCCCTTGTCGCCGCAAACCCGGCGGAATGCCCGAACTGCGGCGAACTCAAGCGCCCGCACCATGTTTGCGGCGCCTGCGGCCATTATGACGACCGCGAAGTGGTGGCAAAAGCCGCCGAAGCCGATCTGGACGAAGACGCGGCGTAAGCCCGTCCGCCCGCATGGCCAGACTGCCCGAACAGGAGCGGACCACGGCCATGGGCCAGGGCGCGCAGACCCCGAACAAGGGCCCCGGCCCTGTGGCCAAGGCGTCGGAGCAATCCGGCGCCATTGTCATTTCCGTCGATGCGATGGGCGGCGATCACGGCCCGGCGGTGGTGCTGGACGGCATCGCGCTGACCCGTCGCGCCCAGCCGGGGCTGAAATTCATCGTCCACGGCCTCGAATCCGACCTGGCGCCGCTGGTGGCGGCCCGTGGTCTGGGCGATTGCGTCACGCTGCGCCATGCCACCGGCGTGGTCACCATGCACGACAAACCCGCACAGGTGATGCGCCACGGCAAATCCACCTCGATGTGGTCGAGCATCGAATCCGTGCGCACCCACGAGGCGCAGGTGGCGGTGTCTTGCGGCAATACCGGGGCGCTGATGGCGGTGTCGATGCTGCGCCTGCGCAAGGTTCCCGGCGTCGATCGCCCGGCGATTGCCTCGTTCTGGCCCTCGCGCAACCCGGCCGGGTTCAACGTCATGCTCGACATGGGCGCCGATGTGAAGGCCGATGCGTTTGACCTTCTGACCTATGCGCTGATGGGCGCCTCTTATGCGCGCAATGCGCTGGGGCTGGCCAAGCCGCGCGTGGGGCTGCTCAATGTCGGCACCGAAGATCACAAGGGCAATGCCGAACTGAAATCCGCCCATGAGATGATCTCGACCGCGCAGGAGGCGGGGGATTTCAGCTTTGTCGGCTTTGTCGAGGGCAACGACCTGCCCGGCAACCGGGTCGATGTGATCGTCACCGACGGGTTCACCGGCAATGTGGCGCTGAAAACCGGCGAGGGCACGGCGAAATTCGCCGGCGAGTTGATGCGCGAGGCGTTTTCCTCGGGGATCCTGGCCCGGTTGGGGGCGGTTCTGGCGATCGGCGCGCTCAAGCAACTGAAACAGAAGATCGACCCCCGCCGGGCCAATGGCGGGGTGTTCCTGGGGCTGAACGGCACGGTGGTGAAATCGCATGGCGGGGCCGATGCCACCGGCGTGGCGGCGGCGCTGGCGCTGGCGGCGCGGCTGGCGGGGCTGGGTTTTGCCGAGCGGCTTGCGGCGCGGGTTGCCCTTGCGTCAGCAACCGGGCAGGATGGCGCCCTGATCGAGGCAGGAATCGAGTCCGAAAAATGACACTCAGAGCCGTTGTCCGGGGCGTGGGGCATTGTCTGCCCGAGCGCGTGGTGGCGAATGCCGAATTCGAGACCCGTCTCGACACCACGGACGAATGGATCCGCTCTCGCACCGGTATCGAGCGGCGGCATCTGGCGGCCGACGAGGAAACCACCTCGACGCTGGCGATCCGGGCCGCACAGGCGGCGCTGGCCGATGCCGGGATGCGCGCCGATGAGATCGACGCCATCGTCGTGGCCACCTCGACCCCCGATTTCACCTTTCCCTCGGTCGCCACCATGGTGCAGGCGGGCCTGGGCAATACCACGGGCTTTGCCTATGACGTGCAGGCGGTCTGCGCCGGGTTCATCTTTGCGCTGACCAATGCCAACGGGCTGATTCTGTCGGGCCAGGCCAAACGCGTGCTGGTGATCGGCGCCGAGACGTTTTCGCGGATCATGGATTGGGACGACCGCGGCACCTGCGTGCTGTTTGGCGACGGGGCCGGGGCGCTGGTGCTGGAGGCCGCGGCGGGCACGGGCAGCGCCGCCGACCGCGGCATCCTGGCCTCGGATCTGCATTCCGACGGCCGCTATCGCGACCTGCTTTATGTCGATGGCGGGGTGTCCACCACCGGCACGGCGGGGCATCTGCGGATGCAGGGCAATGCGGTGTTCAAACATGCGGTCTCGAAACTGGCCGAAACCGCCCATGCCGCGCTGGCCAAGGCCGGGCTGGGCGGCGCCGACATCGACTGGATCGTGCCGCATCAGGCGAATTTGCGCATCATCGCCGCCACCGCCGAGCGGATGGGCGTGCCGATGGAGCGGGTGGTGGTGACGGTGCAGGACCATGGCAACACCTCGGCCGCCTCGATC
>CAZPWV010000078.1:0-8899 GCA_964590825.1 uncultured Rhodobacter sp.
GCCCTGACCGTGCGGATCGACGGCCCCCATGCTTTGTCCGCCAGGGCGATGCGGTGCTGTCCCGCCATGTCACCCCCGACACCGTCGCCCCGCCGCGCCTTGGCCCCGCCGCGCCTTGGCCCCCGCCCGGCGGCACGACCCTCCTGCACGGCAAGGTTGCAGCCATCCTCAACTGGCGGCGCGAGGATGGAAGAAAGGACTGTCACCTCCTTCGCACCGCCGTGACGAGTTGCGCACGGGACCACAATGCAGAAGTGCAAGACAATGGCCGATGCAGGATTATCCGCTTGGTTTTCCAAAGGCCTGACCCTAGTCTTTCCACCAGATTTCGGCGACCTTTCTGATGGAGATTTCGCGCAAGTGCCCCAAGGATTGCCCATCCAGATTTGCGGAACGGGACATGCCCTGCCCACAAGGCGCCTCTCCACACGGGACATCGAACGCAACCTCGGTCTGAAGGACGGAGTCCTGCAGGCAACCGGGGTTCTCAGCCGACATGTGGTGACAACGGAAAGCCAGATCGATCTTGCGGTTGCGGCAGCTCAAGCGGCCTTGGTGGACGCCGAAGTGGCGGTGAGCGAGGTTGATACCCTTATTTTCGGCGCGTCGGTGCCTTACCAGCCGATCCCATCCACGGCACCGCTGGTGATGCGCAGGCTGGGCATGACCGACGGCTCTGCGGCCGCCTTCGATGTCAACAGCACCTGTCTCAGCTTCATTACTGCCTTCGACATGGCCGCGCGCCTGATTGCTACGGGCCAAAGCAGAAAGGCTCTCGTGGTCTCTGCCGAGATCGCCTCGCGGGCCCTGCCGTGGCAGAGTGAACCGGAAACCGCAGCGCTGTTCGGTGACGGGGCCGCGGCGATGGTGCTTTGCCATAGCCCTCCGCAGGAAGGCTCCGGCGTCCGCGCAGTTCGCTTGCGCAGCTATCCTTCCGCCTATGAAGCCTGCGAAATCGGTGCTGGCGGGACCCGGTTCGACTTCCACCGCGCGCATGAGGCGTTCACGGACCACAGCCATTTCATGATGAACGGCATGGCGCTCTTCCGCATCACCTCGCAGCATTTTGGCCGGTTCGTCGCAGAGATTCTGGATGCCGCCGGATGGCAGGCCGCAGATGTGGATCTTGTGGTGCCGCATCAGGCGAGCCCGGCCGGGCTGGCGCATATGATCCGGCAAACCGGCTTTGCGCCCGAGCGGGTGGTGACCCTGGTGGCCGACTTCGGTAACCAGGTGGCAGCCTCGATCCCCTTTGCTTTCGATGCAGCGCGTCGGGCAGGCCGGATACGGCGCGGCGACCGGGTGTTGATGTTGGGAACGTCGGCGGGCGTGTCCTTTGGTGGCATGGCCTTGGTTTTCTAGGATGGAAAAGGTTCTAGTCACCGGTGCGACGGGCTTTCTGGGTGCAGCCTTGTTGCAGCACCTACGCAGCGAAGGGCGCGCGGTCGTGGGCATCGGGCGCGATCCGGCACGGATTGAGCAACTCCGACGCCAAGGCTTCGAGATGCGGTCGGTGGACCTGACGCGGCCAATTGCGGCGCCAGAGTTCGAAGGCGTTGACGCCATGATCCATTGCGCGGCCCTGTCGGCCCCCTTTGGCCCATATGCGGCCTTTCGCGCCGCCAATGTCACGGCGACGGGACATGTGCTTGAGCTGGGCCGCGCCTTGGGGGTGCAGCGTTTCGTTCAGATCTCCAGCGCTTCGGTGTGCTTTGCGCCGGAGGATCGGCTTTCGGTGCGCGAGGACATGGCTCTGCCGCGCCCCTTCAACGCCTATGCCCGCAGCAAGGCTGAGGCCGAGGCGTTGGTTCTGGCGGCGCCGGAGCTTGGCCCCGTCGTCTTGCGCCCCCGTGGTATCTATGGGGCGGGTGACACGGCGCTGGTGCCCCGCCTGATCCGCGCAATGGAGCGCGGCCCCCTGCCCCTCTTGCGCGACGGAAGGGCGCGGATCGACCTCACCCATGTCGACGATGTGGCACGGGCGGTATCGGCGGCCCTTGTGGCAGGGCAGGCGGTGACTGGACACGTCTTCAACATCTCGGGCGGAGAGGTCTTGCCAATCACCGAAATCGTCGCGGCGGTCTGCCAGAGGGTGGGTCTGCAGGCCCGCTGGCAGAGGATGCCGCTCGCCCCCCTGATGATCGCAGCCGGCGTGATGGGGGCTTTGACCGCCCGCCTGCCGGGGGCCCGCGAGCCTGCCGTAACGCGCTATGGGCTGGCGCTCTTCGCCTATGCGCAGAGCCTTGACCTGGCCAAGGCACACAGGGGTTTGGGCTGGCGGCCGCAGGTGACCTTCGCGGACGGGTTGAGCCGCAGTTTCCTCCAAGGTGCGGCATGACCGATCCGATCTTCGCCAACAGCGCCCTGGTCTCGGTGCCCGAGCGGTTCATCCTGCGCGGCGGTCCGTGGCGGCCTTTGCCCCTTTGGGTGCGCTATGGGCTGTATCTGGGCGCACGCAGCGGTCCGATGCTCATCGACACCGGTTATACGCAGCACACCCTTGCCGGACACGGAGCAGCCCTTCGGCTTTACAACAGGGTTCTCGCGCCCCATCTGATCCCCGAGGCCCAGCCCGAAGCCTTTCTGTCCCGGTTCGGTCTTCGCCCAAGTGACATTGCCACGGTTGTCGTCACCCATTTTCACGCCGATCACATCTCGGGCCTGACGCTGTTCCCCCAGGCGCGGTTTCTGGCCAGCGGCAGGGCTTGGGAGGCGCTCCGCCGCCGATCGCCCGTTGGCAATCAGAGACATGGGATTTTTTCGGAACTTCTGCCACCCGATTCCGCAGACCGGCTGGAGGCGGTCGAGGCACGGCCCGAGGCACGGGTGGAGTCTTTGGCGGCTCCGACGCGGGACCTCCTTGGTGATGGCTCGCTTCTGTCGGTGGACCTGCCCGGCCATGCCGAGGGGCATTTCGGGCTGCTTTTCCCCAAGCGGGACAAACCGCTGCTTTATGCCGTGGATGTGCAATGGCGCATGGCGAGCCTTGCCCGCTCGCACCGTCCGGGGTTTCCATCCTCTCTGATCGCCTGCGACCGGACGGCGCTGGACCATTCCGCCGATCTGGTCCACCGCTTTGCGGAGTCGGGCGGAGAGGTCGTTCTGTGCCACGACCCGGCCCCCACCCCCTTCGACTGGCAAGACCCGAGGCAGCATGTTCCCCTGGCTTGAACTGCCGGTCTCCTATGCCCTGACCCGCTGGCTGTCGCGCCCTGGGCTAAGTCGCGCCGGGTTCGAGTTGGCGCAGCACAAGGCTCTGCGCCGCTGGCTCGACCACGATCTGCCACGGGTCGCAGCCTATGACAGATCGCCAAAGCAGTTGCAGGATCTTCCGACCCTCGACAAAGCGCGGCTGATGGCCGATTTTGCCCGCTACAACCGATCCTCGCTCAATGCGCAGGATGTGCGCCAGGCACTTGGCGCGGGGCGGGTCGGCCCCCTGACCGTCGGGGCCAGCACCGGCACCAGTGGAAACCGCGGATATTTCGTGATTTCCGAGGCCGAGCGTTACCGTTGGCTGGGCGCAATCCTCGCCAAGGCGATGGCCGGCATCGCAGGATGGTCACAGCGCGTGGCAATCCTGCTGCCGCAGGACACGCGGCTTTACGGCGCGGCCCGGTCGGTGCCGGGGCTGGCCCTGCGGTTCTTCCCCCTGGCCCAGGGCATCGACGCCTGGCGGGACGGGCTGGAGGCCTTTGCGCCCACCGTCATCGTCGCCCCGCCCCGCGTCTTGCGCCAGTTGGTGGAACACCGCGCCCGCCTGTCTCCCCGCCGTGTCTTCAGTGCCGCCGAAACGCTGGACCCGGTTGATCGCCCGATCATCGAGGCCGGCTTTGGTCTGCCGCTGGGGCAGATCTACATGGCGACAGAGGGACTTCTGGCCGTCACCTGTGATTCCGGGCGGCTGCATCTGGCGGAAGAGTCGGTCTTTTTCGAGTTCGAGCCCGTCGGAGAGGGTCTTGTTTCCCCCCGGATCACCAGCTTTCGGCGGCAAGAGCAGATCATGGCCCGCTATCGGATGAATGACCTGTTGCGGCTCTCGGACACGCCCTGCCCCTGCGGTGCGCCGCAACGGGTGGTGGAAGAGGTCGTGGGCCGGGTGGACGATTGCTTCCGCATCGCGGGGCAGATGATAACCCCCGATATTCCGCGCAATGCCGTGGTGGCGGCAGACCCGAGGATAACCGATTTCCGCATCCTGCAACGCCCGGACGGCGGCATCGACCTGATCCTTCCTCCCGACCTGCCGCTGGAGGCTGCCGTTGCCGCGCAGCAAGGCTTGCAGGCGGCCCTGACCCACCGCCGCACACCCGCCGAGGTCACGCTGCAACGCGAGCCCCTGACACCCGACCCGACCCGGAAGCTGCGCCGTGTCGAATGCTGTCTGCCGCACGAGCCTGCCCTATGACCGGGCAAGCGGAGAGGGTCGCCAACACTGCCGATATGGTCGCGCGCTTTGTCGGGGTGTTCCAGCGCCGGCCGGTGCCGGAGTTGATCGCCAACCTGCAGACGCAGGTCCGCCAGATCGAGGTCGAGGGGCGAGTCTATCCCCTGACCCTGAACGAACCCGTCAAGGGCGGCACCTGCTATATCTGCGACCCGGTCACGGCTTATATCGACTACGGGCTGGACGAGACCCGCAACTTTGTCAGCCACCCGCTGCTGCGCAAAGCGGTGCGCGGATTGATCCGGGCCTGCGTGCCTTTGGTCCGGGCAAGTGGGCTGGACCATCAGGTGCAGGTCAACAACTGGCTCATGTCCACCAACCCGGTCCCGACGCTGACACGGTCTGCAGTGGCCACCTTGCGAGATCGGCTGACCCGGGACCATCCCGAACACGCCCTCGTCATAAGGTCCCTGAACGAAAAAGCCGACCGCGCCTCGCTGGAGGCACTGCAGGCCGAAGGGTTTCGCCTCCTTCCCGCGCGGCAGATCTATATTTACGGCGACACCGCCGCGCCGCCCAGTGCGAACATGAAGCGCGACCTGCAGGCGCTGGCGCGGACGCGGCTTGTTCCGGCCGGCAACGACGATTTCGGCACGGCCGATTTCGCCCGCAGCACCGAACTGTACGAACTGCTCTATATCCAGAAATACACACCCCTGAACCCACGCTATACTTCGGCCTACCTCAGCGAGATGCACCTGACGGGCGTGATCCGGCTGCGCGGCCTGCGCGACCCGGCGGATGGGCGTCTTGTCGCCGTGACCGGCCTGTTTGAGAACGGTCGCACCCTGACCCAACCCATCGTCGGCTACGACACCTCGCGCCCGTTGCGCGAGGGGCTCTATCGGATGGTCATGGCGATGGCCCAGGACCATGCCCGACGGGAAGGGCTTTTCTTCAACATGAGCGCGGGGGCCGCAGCCTTCAAGCGCCACCGGCAGGCGCATCCGGTCATCGAATATACGGCGGTCTATGCGGGGCATCTGTCAGGCCGTCGCCGCAGGGCCATCGCGATCATGGAAGAGGTGCTGACCCGAATCGGAATTCCCTTGCTGCAAAGGTTTGAACTGTGAGTGCTGATCTCTGGCAAGCCGTGGCCCTCGGCCGCGATGTACGGCATCACCCGCTGCGGGTGATGGTAGAGGGCGAACCGCTGGTCCTTTTCCGAACGCCCCAAGGCGTGGCGGCATTGGCCGACCGCTGCCCGCACCGTATGGCGCCGCTCTCTGCGGGCCGGGTGGTGGAGGGCACGGTGGAATGTCCCTACCACGGCTGGCGCTTCGATCCTGCGGGTCAATGCGTTGAGATTCCGGGGTATCCGGGCGATGTGCCACGCTGCCGGGTGCCGCGCTGGCAAGTGACCGAGGCCGAGGGCGCAATCTTTGTCTCACGCGGTGCGCCGTCGGATCCGCCCTATACCCATGTGCTGGCGGGCCAGCCCACCGTTCGGCGGCTTGTCAAAAGTGCCACGCGGTCGCGACTCGTGGATGTGGCCGAGAATATTCTTGACGCCACCCACACCCATTTCACCCACAAGGGCCTGTTGCGGGGCCTGTCTTCGCACCGCTACCGGGTGAACGTCGTCGTGACCGGCGGGCCCGGCTGGGTCGAGGCGAGCTACACCGGTGAAGACCGCCAGCACGGGCTGGTCAGCACCCTCATGGAGGGGATGCGGGTGCGCACCGTGGGCCGCTATCGGCATCCGGGCATTGCAGAGCTGGAATACTGGGGCCCGCGCGGGATAGTGCTGGCGACAACTTTTCACCTGTGGCAGGCCGATGCCAATACCGTGCAGGGGATCGGCTGGCTGACCGGGCCCCGACATGGGATTTGGGGGCAGATCAAGGCTCTTGCTTTCACGCCGATGTTCCGTGTCGCCCTGAGACAGGATCAGCGCGTCCTCTCGCAAGCCTTCGACAATACCTGCCTGACGCCCGAGGCGCGGCGCGTCATCGGCCCGCTTGATTTCCTGCGCCCCGAGATCGAGGCCATCGCCGCCGGTGCCATGCCCGCTGCCGCAGCCGCGCCACGGTCTTACGACATCCTGCTCTGATCCGGGCCATCCCATTCGATGTCTCGGGTCGATGCAGCTTGCAGGCTGATCCCCTGCCGCCATGCTACCCGGTTGATCTCGGCGAGAGGGCGCAGTTGGGCCCACAGGCCCAGACGGTCTCCGGGCCAATCCATCAAATCTTCAACCTCTGCAAAGGCGCTCCGGAACCGTTGCCAGCCGCCGGCCCGCACCACCTGCGGCAAACCGTAAAGCCACAACGCCAGGCGGACCCCCTGCGGGCGCATGACATCTGGTGCAACCTCACCCTTCCCCAGAAGGGCCTCGGAAAAATGCCCGCAGTGATGAAAGAAATGCAGCCCGCTGGTCGCGCGCGGGTTGCACTCGATGGGTAGAACCGTGCCATCCGACCTGCGGATCAGGTCGAACGAGATTTGCCCTGTCCATCCTGTCCCCGCAACAAAATCCCGGACAAAGCGCTCCACCGCAGCGTCCTGCACCGGAGCGAAACAGACCGAAGCGCCCAGACCGGCCCGAATAAGTCCTCGATAGGCCGACAAGGCCCGGACTTGGCCTTCCTGTGCCACAGCATAGACGCACAGTTCTTCGCCCGGAATGAACTCTTGCGCCACCCAGGGGAAGCCGCCCGTCGGACGTATCCGGGCCAGTTGGCGCTGCTTCGGACGCACCGCCGTCAGTGTGGCAAAGCGCGACCAAACGGGCTTGAATACCAGCCCTGACGCTTCGCCCGACAGGGCCGCGACCTCATCCGTGCTTTGCAAAAGGCGCGTCTCGGGCGCGGCCAGTCCCAAGCTGCGGCAGAGCCTGACGAAGCGGAACTTGTCATGCACCTCCGCCAGCCGGTCAAAATCGGGCGCGAAAAGCGGCGAGGGCATAGGCCGATTCCGCCAGATTTGGGCAAGGTAAAGCACTTCCTCGCAGGTCGGAATCACGAGGTCGATCTGCAATCTGCCAAGCATGTCCGCAAGGCAATCGGCGGTGTCATCCAGCGCGGAGCGGAACGGAGGCAACAGATGAAACCCGTCGTGCAGCCGCGATGCCGAAGCCAGGGGCAAACGCAGGCTGTCGGCCAGATGCACCTGATGCCCTGCGCCCTTCAGCAGACGCAGCAGATGCAAGGCAACCGGAGCCCGTGCCCCCGTCACAAGTAGCTTCATTGCGGCCATCGTCCGATCCTTGGCTACAGCTCGCAGAAGATCGCCTTCGGCCAGCAAGCCTTTCAGCTTGGGACAGGACCCGACGTGAGACAAAAATCAAGTCCAATCGCAGCTTGCCTGCGCAGCATGGCCCAGATCGATCCTCCGCAATGGGCCGCAGTGGTGCGGATGCACCGCATCGCAGTGTTCAACCATCATCATCGCCGTGGGGCCCTCCGCCTGAGCCCGGTTTCGGTTGCCGCCGAGCCGGGGTTTTCGCTTCGGGTGCACCGGGTAGAAGCGCTTGATGAGCGGCAAACCCTGCGGTTTTTTGCAGGCGCCGCCCGGATTTCGTGCGAAACGGGCCGGAAAATCATTCAAACCGCGGCATGAAGCCCTAAGGCCAAGCCGGTAGTTGTTTGGTTTTAAACAGTAGTCTGGCGACCCCGACAGGACTTGAACCTGCAACCTGCCCCTTAGGAGGGGGCTGCTCTATCCAGTTGAGCCACGGGGTCCCAAGGCCCTTATTGCTTGGATCGGGCGAAAAAGGCAAGGCACGGGAACGCAATGAAAAGGGGGAGCAAGTTGGCCCACCGCTCCCCCCTTCGGGTTCCCGGTTCCATTCTCGGGGTCCGACAATGGCGCCAAGCGATGACGAAATCGGCGCAGGACATCTGTTTCGACTTCGTTACCGCTAACATGCCCTGTTTCTGCGGCTTGCGCAACCGAAATGTTTGACGCTATCAGGGAGTAACCCCATCGAAAGGAATGCTCTTGGCCCGTTCCCCGCATGACACCCGCCGCCCGTTGACCCTGCGAGACGTTTCCGAGGCCTCGGGCGTATCGGAGATGACGGTCAGCCGCGTGCTGCGCAACCGGGGGGACGTTTCCGAGACCACGCGCGAAAGGGTGCTCGAGGCGGCGCGGACGCTGGGCTATGTGCCCAACAAGATCGCCGGAGCGCTGGCCTCACAGCGGGTGAACCTGGTCGGGGTCATCATCCCTTCGCTGTCGAACCTCGTCTTTCCCGAAGTGCTCTCGGGGATTTCGGCGGAACTGGAGGATACCGGGCTGCAACCCGTGGTCGGGGTCACCAATTACGCGCCCGAAAAAGAGGAAACGGTGCTTTACGAAATGCTCTCATGGCGGCCCTCGGGGGTTATCATCGCGGGGCTGGAGCACACGCCCACGGCACGGGCCATGCTGCAAAACGCCGGGGTGCCGGTGGTCGAGATCATGGATGTCGATGGTGAGGGGGTGGATGCGGTCGTTGGCATTTCGCAC
>CAZPWV010000079.1:0-8860 GCA_964590825.1 uncultured Rhodobacter sp.
CGGGAGTATTTTCACCAAGAAGAAACAACCACGTCTTCTTGGCCGAAATACTCCGGGGGGGAGGGGGGGGCAGCGCCCCCCGGCGCCGATTCCGCTCTCGCCAAGGCGCAGTGATTGCGCTATCCCCGCAGCGAAGACTGCTCAGGAGGCCCCCCATGAAATTCTTCGTCGATACCGCCGATGTGGCGGCTATCAAGGAACTCAACGACCTCGGCATGGTCGATGGCGTCACCACCAACCCCTCGCTGATCCTCAAATCGGGGCGCGACATCATCGAGGTCACCAAGGAAATCTGCGACATGGTTTCCGGCCCGGTCTCGGCCGAGGTGGTGGCCACCGAAGCGCCCGAGATGATCGCCGAAGGGCTGAAACTGGCCAAGATCGCCTCCAATATCGCCATCAAGGTGCCGCTCACCTGGGCCGGCCTGACCGCCTGCAAGGCTTTCGCATCCGAAGGCCACATGGTCAACGTGACTTTGTGCTTCTCGGCCGCGCAGGCGATTTTGGCCGCCAAGGCCGGGGCCAGCTTCATCTCGCCCTTCATCGGCCGGCTCGACGACATCAACCTTGACGGTGTGCAACTGATCGAGGACATCCGCCTCATCTACGACAATTACGATTTCAAGACCGAGATCCTTGCCGCCTCGATACGCTCGGTCAACCACATTACCGATGTGGCGCGGATCGGCGCCGATGTCATCACCGCACCGCCCGCCGTCATCAAGGCGATGGCCAACCATGTGCTGACCGACAGAGGACTGGAGCAGTTCCTGAAGGATTGGGCAAAAACCGGGCAGAACATTCTCTGATTTCGGGTGCTTTCCCGGCAACGACCCGCCAATTCCGGCGGGTCGTTTCAATTTTGTTCGAAATTTAACCTGCATTTAACCAGAATCTGTGTCAATTTCCCTGTAACCCGCTGACCACGAGGCAGGCATGAGCGAAACGGCATTTGCAACCGAACTGCGTGACAAGATCATTTCGGACCCCGATGTGATCCTGGAAGACCGCGACCTGATGCGGGCCCTGATTACCGCCAATGAACGCGCCATGGGCGCCAATATCGTCGATCTGCGCGGCGTGGCGATGGAGCGGCTGGAACGCCGGCTTGACCGGCTCGAAGACACCCACCGCTCGGTGATTGCTGCGGCCTATGAAAACCTCTCGGGCACCAACCAGATTCACCGCGCCGTGCTGCGGATGCTCGACCCGGTGGATTTCGAGACCTTCCTGCGCAGTCTCGGCTCTGAAGTGGCCGAGATTCTGCGCGTGGACAGTGTGAAACTGGTGCTGGAAACGCTGCACAACGAGAACGACCCGGCGCTGCGGCGGCTGGGCGATGTGCTTTGCGTGGCCGAACCGGGGTTCGTGCATGAATACATGCGCTCCGGCCGGGGCGGGCAACTGCGCCCGGTGGTGCTGCGCCAGACCTTGCCGCATTCCGAGGCGATCTATGGCGAGGCGGCGGGCTGGATCCGCTCCGAAGCGCTGATGCGCCTCGATCTGGGCGAGGGGCGGCTGCCCGGCCTTCTGGTGATGGGCGCCGAAGATCCGCATCAGTTCAAACCCTCGCAGGGCACCGACCTTCTGGCCTTCTTCGCCGGGGTGTTCGAACGTGCCATGCGCCGCTGGCTGGCCTGATGGCGGCGGGGTTTTCCCCCGCAGCCGGTGACGCGCTGGCAACCTGGCTTGACCATCTGCGTGCGCTGGATGGCGCCTCGCCGCATACGATCACCGCCTATCGCAGCGATGTGGCCGGGTTTTTGGGCTTCTTGCACCACCATCACGGCGAAAGTCTGGGGCTGGCGCGGCTGGCTGAGGTGAGCCAGCCCGACATGCGGGCCTGGATGGCGCGGGAGCGCGGGCGGGGGCTGTCGGGGCGCTCGCTGGCGCGGGCGCTGTCGTCGGTCAAAAGCTTCCTGCGCTGGTTGGCCGAGCGCGAGGGCTTCGAGCCGACCCATGTTCTTGCGGCCCGCGCGCCGAAATATCAGCGCAAACTGCCCCGCCCGCTCAGCGAAGACGCGGCAAGGGCGGTGATTGCGCAGGTGGATACGCAGGCGATGCTGCCCTGGGTCGCCGCGCGCGACAGTGCCGTGCTGACCCTGCTTTACGGCTGCGGACTGCGGATTTCCGAAGCGCTGGGCCTGCACGGCGCCGATGCCCCCTTGCCCGAGGTGCTGCGCATTCGCGGCAAGGGCGACAAGGAACGTCTGGTGCCGGTGCTGCCCGTGGCACAGGCGGCGGTGGCCGATTATCTGCGGCTGTGCCCCTATCCGGCTTCGGCCCATGAGCCGCTGTTTCGCGGCACCCGCGGCGGGCCGCTCAACCCGCGCCTCGTGGCCAAGGCGATGGAACAGGCCCGCATGGCGCTTGGCCTGCCCGCCACCGCCACCCCCCATGCGCTGCGGCACAGCTTTGCCACGCATCTGCTGGCCTCGGGCGGTGATCTGCGTGCGATTCAGGAATTGCTTGGCCATGCCAGCCTCGCCACCACGCAGGTTTACACGGCGGTCGATACGGCACGGCTGATGGAGGTCTATCAATCCGCCCATCCCCGCGCCTGAGCTCCCCGCGCCAAGGCCCGGCGCGGCGCAGGCCTGCCAGGTGCCCAAATACCGGAGCGCCCCGATAGCTTGCGCGTCGGGACGGTTTCGGGCAATGAAGGGCCATGGATACGCGCCTGAAAGCCCTATCGGTTCACCTTCTCACCGCCACCGGCGCGGTGCTGTCGATGCTGGCCATGCTGGCAGCGGTCGAAGAAAAATGGTCGCTGATGTTCTTGTGGCTGGTGGTGGCGCTGGTGGTGGATGGCGTCGATGGTCCGCTGGCGCGGCGCTATGACGTCAAGCACAACTGGCCCACCTATGACGGCGTCCTGATGGACCTGATCGTCGATTACCTGACCTATGTGTTCATCCCGGCCTATGCGCTGTTCAAATCGGGCCTGCTGCCGGGCTGGACAGGCTGGCTGGCGATCATTGCCATCACCTATGCCAGCGTCATCTATTTTGCCGATACGCGCATGAAAACAAAAGACAATTCGTTTTCGGGCTTCCCCGCTTGCTGGAACATGGTGGTGCTGGTGCTCTTTGCCGTCAGCCCCGGTTACTGGGTCACGCTGGCGGTGGTGCTGGCGCTGGCGGTGGCGATGTTCTTTCCGCTCAAGTTCATCCACCCGACCCGCACGATGCGCTGGCGTGTGCTGTCGCTGCCAGTGGCGCTGTTGTGGACGATCTTTGCCGCCCGTGCCGCCTGGCTCGATTTTCATCCGGGCAGTTGGGCGCATTGGGGGCTGGTGGTCACCTCGGTCTATCTGATGGGCGTGGGCATCGTGCAGCAGATCGTGCCCGAGCGCCCCTCCGAGCGCTGCACCCCGCCGCAACCGCCTTGGAACGCGTCATCCGCTCGCCAAAGGCCAGCCAGCCGATCAGCACCGCAAACAGGATGGCGGTCTCGCGCGTGGCGGCAACCAGCGCGATCGGCGCCCTGGTCATTGCCCAGATCGAAATTGCATAGGCGCCATAAGAGGCCGCCGCCCCCAGCGTGGCAAACATCCAGTCCCGGCGCGGCGCCACCGTAAGAAAGCCCCTTGGCCGGGCAAAGGTCATCACCAGCGCAAAGAGCAGCCCGCCCCCCACCATCAGCCATCCCACATAGCCCGCCGCATCGCCCGCCACCCGCGCCCCCAGCCCGTCGGTCAGCGTATAGGTGGCGGTGGCGGCGGCCGATCCGAACGCATAGGGCAAGAGCCGGCGGCTTTCGCCATCGGTAAATACCCCCCGCGCCATGAACAGAATGCCGACCCCCAGAACCGCAATGCCAAGATAGCCCGATGGCGCGATCTCATCGAGGGCGAACAGCGCCGTGACGATGGCCACCAGCATCGGCGCCGTGCCGCGTGCAATCGGATAGACCCGGCTGAGGTCGCCCTGCTCATAGGCCTGCGACAGAAAATACTTGTAGGCGAAATGCACAAGGCTCGCCGCCGCCACCCATTTCCACGCTGCGGGCAAGGGCATCGGACGGGTCAGCGCAATGGCCAGCCCCACCGCCGCCTCCATGTAGCTCAGCATCACCATGGCGCGGATCTTCGAGCCGCCAAAGCGCAACAGGGCATTCCACAGCGCATGAAGAAACGCCGCCGCCAGAACCGCGAGAAGGATCGAAACGCTCATCGCGGCCCACCTGGAATTGTCACGAAACTGTCACATGGCTAGCCCGGCGGCCGCACCGGGGCAAGGGGCGCCAGAGGGGAAGGAACAGGAGGCGGCACCGGAAGGGGGCGGCACCCGAAGGCCGGCCCGGTTCGGGTTGGTAAAAGCCGCCCGGTTCCGGGCTTGCCAGCCTGCGACGGGCGCGCTATCGCCTCGACATGCCCAGATACGCGCTCAAGATCGAATATGACGGCGGCCCGTTTTCGGGCTGGCAAAGGCAGGCGGCGCTGCCTTCGGTGCAGGGCGCCGTCGAGGCGGCGCTGGCACGGCTCGAACCCGGTGCGCACAACATTGCCGCTGCCGGGCGCACCGATGCCGGGGTTCACGCCCTGGCGCAGGTGGCCCATGCCGATCTGGCAAAAGACTGGGATCCGTTCCGGCTGTCGGAGGCGCTGAACCACCACCTGCGGCCGCTGCCGGTGGCGGTGCTGGCGGTGGCGCGGGTCGGCCCCGATTTTCACGCCCGGTTTTCTGCCATCGAACGGCGCTATCTGTTTCGGCTCGTCGCCCGCCGTGCGCCGGTGGTGCATGACCGGGGCCGGGTCTGGCAGGTGCTGAACCCGCTCGATGCCGAGGCAATGCGCCAGGGCGCGGCGCATCTTGTCGGGCATCACGATTTCACCACCTTTCGCGCCGCGATGTGTCAGGCGAAATCACCGGTCAAGACGCTGGATGAACTCCGCATCGAGGAAGTCGAGATCCCGCATGGGCGGGAATACCGGTTTCACCTGCGAGCCCGCAGTTTCCTGCACAATCAGGTGCGTTCGATCGTCGGCACGCTGGAACGGGTGGGTGCCGGAGGCTGGAAACCCGAAGATGTAAAGGCCGCGCTTGCCGCCAGGGACCGCGCCGCCTGCGGCCCGGTTTGCCCGCCGCAGGGGCTTTATCTGAGCGGTGTGGGCTATGCCGAGGCGCCCTTCGGCTAGGCTATTCGGCGGAAATCTCGGCGGCACGGCGGGCTTGCACGATCTGGCATTGCAACGCGCCTTCGGGCAGGCTTTGCGGCACATATTCGCGCACCGCCCGCGCCACCACGGCAATCACCTCGGCCTCGACGCCCCGATCGACCGCCTCGCGCAGGTCACGCAGGGCAGCGGCGGTTTCGAGTTCCGACAGGTGATCTTCGCGCACATGGATGATCTTCGGATGCGCCGTGGTCTGCGCCCCTTTGCGCACCATCAACTCTTCATGCAGCTTTTCGCCGGGGCGCAGCCCGGTGGTGACAATCTCGATATCGCCATTGGGGTTTTCCGCATCGCGCAACGTGTAGCCCGCCGCCGCAATCAGCCGCCGCGCCAGATCGCCGATGCGGATCGGCTTGCCCATGTCGAGCACGAAAACCTCGCCGCCCTCGGCAAAGGAACCGGCCAGAAGCACCAGCTTCGATGCCTCCTGAATCGTCATGAAATACCGCGTCACCCGCTCGTCGGTCAGCGTCACCGGGCCGCCGCGGGCGATCTGTTCCTGAAACAGCGGAATGACCGAGCCGGACGAACCCAGCACATTGCCGAACCGCACGATGGAAAAGATCGTCCGGCTCGAGCGCTCTGCCAGGTCTTGCACGATCAGTTCGGCAAAGCGCTTCGAGGCCCCCATCAGGTTGCCCGGCCGCACCGCCTTGTCCGAGGACACCAGCACAAAGCGCTTGACCCCGGCCTCGCGGGCGGCACGCGCCAGCACCGCCGTGCCCAGCGCATTGTTGGACAGCCCCACCCGCGGGTTCATCTCGACCAGGGGCACATGTTTGTAGGCGGCGGCATGAAGCACCACATCTACCCGGTGCCGCTCAAGCACCTGCGCCACATGCACCGCATCGCAGATCGAGCCCAGCACCGGCACGATCTCCAGCCCCACCGCCTCGGCCAGCACCCGCATTTCGGCATCGGCATTGTAAAGCGCCAGTTCCGAAAGCTCGAACAGCACCAGCTTGGCGGGGCGGCAGGCGATGATCTGGCGGCAAAGCTCCAACCCGATCGAGCCGCCGGCGCCGGAAATCATCACCGTTGCTCCGCGATAGGCGATGCAGCCATAGCCCATCTCGTCGCTCAGCGCATCGCGGCTGAGCAGCGCATTGGGGCCGATCGGCGTCAGCTTGTCCAGCAATTCCTCGCCGCCATAAAGCTGGGTGAAGGCCGGCAGGCTTTGCACCTCGAGGCCGATCCTTTCGAGCCGTTTCGAAATGAAGGTCTGCTTGTCCGAGGACACCGAGGGCATCGCAAGGATCACCCGGTTGATCTTGAAAAGGTCGCGCACCTGCGCCGCATGGACGCCCGAATAGATCGGCAGCCCGTTCATCGTCATGCCGGCCAGCGAGGCGTTGTCATCCAGAAAGGCATAGACGACAAGGTCATCGCTTTGCCGCAACTCGTTGGCCAGCGCCATGCCGGTGCGCCCCGCGCCATAGATGGCCACGCGCGAAAAGGTCCGCGAGCGCAGGTAGAGTTCGGTCAGGATCCGGGTCAGCCCCTGCCGGATCAGAAAGAAGAGGACGAAATAGACCAGCCCGAAAACGACATGAAAGCCGCCCGGATGATCGGCCTTGACCAGCCGCGAGAGCGCTGCCGAAAACAGCGCCAGCATCGCCGCCAGTGCCACGGTGCGCATCACCGCCTCGCCCTGATAGTCGCGCAGCTTGATCTGATCGAGGCCGAAAAGCGTGCTCAGCCCCGCCGCGCACAGCAGCAGCAACGGCAGTTGCGCGGCATGGTCGGACAGCTCCCGCAGGGCCGCCGAAAAGCCGCCATATTGCAAGATCATCGCCAGAAAATACGCAACCGGAACCAGCACCAGATCGACCCCAAGCAAGATCCAGGTCTTCTGGCTCCTGCTGAGAGAAATGATTGTCTTGATTATCATGTCCCGCCTGCCGGGTTGTACTGCTGCGCCACACTAGCCTCCTGCGGGTATCCGATCAACTGCGTGCAGTCGCAGAAACGGAAAGATGCGCAAAAATGCAGCGGTTATTCGCCGATTTATCGCAACAGTCGCGCCAGCGTGCGCCCGATCAGCCGCAGATCAAGGCAGACCGTGGCATGGCGGGCATAGATCAGGTCCAGCCGCGCCTTGGCGGGAATGCAGCGGCTGCAATAGAGCCGGTCGGTTTCGGCGGCGCTCTGGCTGCGCGCCAGCAGCCATTCCTCGTGCCGGTGATAGTGGATCGAGGCCAGCCCGGTCACCCCCGGCCGCTGTCGCAGAACCTGTGCGTAGATCTCGGGGAAGCGCTCGACATATTGGCGCAGCGGCGGGCGCGGCCCGACAAAGCTGATGTCGCCGCGCAGGATGTTCCAAAGTTGCGGCACCTCATCCAGCCGGAAGCGGCGCAAGAGCCGCCCCATCGGGGTGATCCGCCCGGCCTTGTCACCGCCCGAGACCCCGGCATCGGCCTGCACCACGGTCATGGTGCGGAACTTCCACAGCCGAAAGGCCTCGGTCGGGGTTTTCATCCGCTCGGCGGCATAAAAAAGCGGCCACCCCTGCGTGAGCCAAAGCAGCAGCGCCAGCACAAGCGCCACCGGCGCCACCAGCGGCAGGATCGCCAGCGCAAAGAGAATGTCGAACAGCCGTTTTTGCACCGTCACGCCGGGCCTCCGATCGTCTCGAGATCGGCCAGGATCGCCGCTGCCGTGGCCGGGGTTTCCGCCACGAGACCCAGCGCCACCGCCCGGCCGGTGTCAAGCTCCACCCTTTCGATCAGCGTGTCCGGTGCGGGTTCGGCCCGCCAGCCCGCCCCCGCCGCCCGCAGCAGGGCATCCATCGCCACCACCCCCGGAAGCGCCAGATTGAGCACCTCGGGCAGCGGTTGACCGGCCACGCCAAGGCGCACCAGCCGCGCCAGCGCCCGCGCCAGTGCCTGCGGGCCAATGTAGCTGCGCTGCGGCGCAAGGCCCGACGGCAGGATGTGCAGCACCCGTCCCCCCGGCGGCGCGGCACGACCCAAAAGCGCATCGGCGCCGGCCACATTGCCGATGCGCAACACCACCATCCCCGGCGCCCCCGCCACCGCCGCCTCCATCGCCGCCTTGGCCTGGCCATAGGGCGTGGCGGGGTGCAGCCGGTCGGTTTCGCGGCACAGGCCGGGCGGCGGCACGGCGCCGTAAACCGCCGCCGAAGAGGCCACGAACACCGGGCGCCCCGCCGCCGCGGCAACCGCCGCCTGCGCCAGCGTGGAATTGAGCGCCAGATCCTCGGCCCGGCCCTGGGTCACCCCTGCGAGCGCCAGAACCGCATCGGCAGCCTGCGCCGCCGCCCGAAAGGCCTCGGGCGCGGCCAGCGGATCAAAAACCAGCGTCGGCCCGCCGCAACCGGCAAACCCCTGCGGATCGCGGGCCTGCCAGACCGGCCGCAGCCCGGACGGACCCTCGGCCCCCCAGGCGCGCCGCAACAGCCGCCCCAGCCGCCCCGATCCGCCAATCACCAGAAGGCGCGGATTCTTCGGCTTGAGAATTGTCGAATTTGTCCGCATAGACGTCTGAGCCGTGCTTTGAGTGACTCGCTTCTGCCACGAGGGTTATCATTCGAAGCTGCCGGGTGAAACGGGGGAATGACGATGATGCCAAAGCACCGCCTTGCGGTTGCCTTAGCCGGTCTGGTCCTGCTTGCGGGCTGCTCGCTTCCGCGCGGCGCCGCGATGCAGACCGAGATCTTGA
>CAZPWV010000080.1:0-8764 GCA_964590825.1 uncultured Rhodobacter sp.
CACCGAGACAAAGCAAACACCTTTAGACGTTCGTCGATCCTGTTTCGGCCCCATTCGCCCCCAATGAGGGATGTTGGTGGAGCCGCCGGGTACCGCCCCCGGGTCCGATCCGCGTATTACCTGCGCGTTTATGCCCATAGTCGGGGTTGCCCCCGACAGGCTCAACATAGGGGCCGGGGCGGGGCGGCGCAAGGGGCGGCTTTGGGGGGCGGCTTTGGGGGGGCGGCTTTGACGGGGCGGCTTGGAAGAAGGGGTGGCTTTGGCCGAGGCCGGGGTCTCAGCCGCTTGCCGCCAGCGCCAGCCCATCGACCACCGCGGTAAAGGCCTCCGAGCGCAGAATCTGCGCCTGCGGGCACAGCGCGGCCATTTCTTCGGCCACCAGCCGCATCAGGCTGGAACCGCCCACCAGAATGACCCGGCCCAGCGCGGCGGGGGACACCCCCGACATCGCCAGCGTCTGCGCGGCGGCCTCGCGCAGGGCCAGACGTTCCGGCAGCAAGGCGCTGTCCAGGCTGTGCGCGCTGATCGCCGCGCCAAGGCCCGCTGCGATCATCGCCATGTCAATGCGCCCCTGGCCATCGCGGTTGGCGGCAATCTTGCCCCGCTCCACCGCAAAGGCCAGCGCATGGCCCAGTTCCTGATCCAGCACCGTGGCAAAGCGGCCCATCGCCGCCGGATCGACCACCTGACGCTGCATCCCGGCCACCATCCGGCGCATCTCGGGGGTATAGAGGAACGGAATCTGCGCCCAGTTGCTCAGCTCCACATAGGGCGCACGTGGCACCGGCAAAAGCCCCGGCCCAAGCGCGCGGCGCAGGCTGCCGCCCAGCCCCAAAAGCCCCATCGCATGGGCAAGCGACACCGCCTGATCGAAATCGGTGCCGCCCAGCCGGATGCCGTGGCTGGCAAGAATCTCCACCCTGCCATGCAGGGTCTGAAACACCGAAAAATCCGAGGTGCCGCCGCCGATATCGACGATCAGCCCGGTCTGCTCCGCCGCCCCAAGCCCGCAGGTGGCCAGGGCCGCCGCCTCGGGCTCGGCCAGAAAGCGCACCGTTTCAAAGCCCGCACCAAGGTAGCAGGCCCGCAGATCGGCCTCGGCCTGCGCATCGCGTTCGGGCTGGGGGTGAAAATGCACCGGTCGCCCCGAAAGCGCATGGGCAAAGCGCAGCCCGGTGGCGGTTTCGGCACGGCTGCGCAGCTCGGCCAGAAAGGCAGTGATGATCTCGGCCAGGCTGCGCCTGCGCCCGCCGATCAGCCGCGCCTCATGCAGAAGCGGTGCCCCCAGCACCGATTTCAGCGCCCGCATGTAACGCCCCTCGGTGCCGCCAATCAGCGCCTCGCTGGCGGCGCGGCCTATCCGCATCGCCCCGCCCGAGGCAGGAAAAAACACCGCCGTCGGCAGGGTTTCGGCGCCGTGCTCGATGGCAATGCGGTAGACGCCGCCCGCATGGGCCAGCGCCGCCGCCGAATTCGACGTGCCGAAGTCGATCGCAAGGGTGTGGCTGCGCATGGTCTCTCCAAAGCGGTCCGGCTGCCGGGCGGGGCCGGTTTGGGCCGTATCCGGGGCAAGCAAAAGGGGCGCCCGAAAGCGCCCCCTGCGGCTGTCTGGCGCCGATCAGAACCCGGCTTTGATCTTTTCGAACTCGGCCAGTTGCTTTTCACGCAGCACCGGATCGTTGGGCACCTGCGGCAGGATCGGCGCGTTGATCGGGCCAAGGCCGGCATCCAGCTTTTCTTCCTCGGCGATCATTTCCATGCCCTTGACGTTGGTATGGCCATAACCGATTTCGTCGATCAGCGGTTGGGCGGCCTCGGGGCGGAGCCAGGAATTCATGAATTCATAGGCTTTTTCTTCGTCGCCCGGTCCGCCCTTGAGGTTGACCATGCCGCAAAACCAGGTGGACGAGCCTTCCTTGGGTTCGCGCTGGAAGGCCACCGGGTAGTTGTCATCCTTGAGATAGGCGACGCCGTCGTTCCACGACCAGGCCACCAGCACCTCGCCCGAGGCCATGATCTGCGACATTTCCGACGGATCGGCCCAGTAGCTTTGCACGTTCTTGTGCGCCTCGCGCAGCCAGGCGGCGGCGGCGGCAAACTGTTCGTCGCTCACCTTGGTCCAGTCGGTCACCCCGGTGGCCAGATAGGCCAGCGCCCAGACGTCATCGGACGAATTCGGCAGCGAGGTGCGGCCCTGATACTTGGGGTTGGTAAAGACGCTCAGCGAGGCGACATCTTCGGCGGGCACCTGCTCGGGGTTGTAGGCAATCGCCGTCACGCCCCAGTCGGTGGGCAGATACCAGACCCCGCCCTCGTCCTTGAAGATCGGGCTGTCGAGATATTTCGGATCCAGATCGGCAAAGGCCGGGATCTTCGACACATCCCAGGGTTCGACCAGCCCGGCATCGCGGTATTTCGACACCATTTGCGAGCAGGGGTGGGCGATGTCGGCCTTGAAGCCGGCGGCCAGCTTTTGATAGGCCTCGTCGTCATCGCCGTAGAACGAATAGCTGGGCGCGTCGCCGTATTTTTCCTTGAAGGTCTGGAACAGGCCCTCGACCTCGAAACCGGCCCAGTCAAAGACCAGAAGGCCCGCGTCACCGGCGCGGGCGGGCATGGCAAGGGCAAAGGCGGCGGCGCCGGCGAGAAGCAGAGATTTCTTCATGATGCGAGCAGGTTCCCCGTTGGAGTTTGGTTTTGCCAAAGGCTAGACCGGGCATGGCGCTGCGACAAGTAAAACTTTCCTGCGGGCAAGGGTGCCAAACGGAGCGCCCAAATGGTCGATACCCGCACCGCAAACGGGCAAACGCCGCCGCCGTGAACCGTTTGCACCGCCATCCTCTTGTGCCTGCGGCCCCAGCGCCAGCGGCCCGCCCCCCCCGGCTGGCCCCTTGTTCGCCGCGCGCGGCTGCGCCAGACTGCGGCGATGAACAGCTTTCCTGCCTCCTCTGGCCCACCCTCCTCTGACCCTCCCTCTGCCGCGCCGGTCATTCTCTGGCTGCGGCGCGATTTTCGCCTGAGCGATCATCCGATGCTGTCGGCGGCCAGCGCCGCGGGGCGGCCGGTCATTGCGCTGTTCATCCTTGATCCGCTTGCGCTTGGCTATGGCGCGGCGGCGCGCTGGCGGCTGGGGGCGGCGCTGGCCGATTTTGCCCGGCAGCTGGAGGCGCTGGGCCTGCCGCTGCTGGTGCGGCGCGGCGAGGCGCTGGCGGTGCTGCGGGCGGTGCTGGCGGAAAGCGGCGCCGATACGGTCTGGTGGCAGCGTGACCTCGACCCCGCCGCCATTGCCCGCGACGGGGCCGTCAAGGCGGCGCTGAAAGCCGGGGGGGTCGCCGCGCGGTCCTTTGCCGGGCAGGTTCTGTTCGAGCCCTGGACGGTGCAGACCGGGCAGGGCGGGCCCTACCGGGTGTTCACGCCGTTCTGGAAGGCGCTGCGCAGCCGGGCGGTGGCGCCGCCGCTGCCGGCCATCACCCGTCTGCTGCGCGGCCCGGTGCTGCGCGGGGAAACGCCGCAAAGCCTCGGTCTGGGGGCGGCAATGCGGCGCGGCGGCCCGGTGGTGGGAAAATACGCCCGCATCGGCACGGCGCAGGCTCAGGCGCGGCTGGCCCGCTTTCTGGCCGGGGCCTGCGCCAGCTATCCGGCCCGGCGCGACGATCTGGACCAGCCCGGCACCTCGGAGCTGTCCGAGCATCTGGCCTGGGGCGAGATTTCCCCTGTCACGCTCTGGCACGCGGGGTTTGCCGCCATGGCCCAGGGCAACCCCGGCGCCGAGGCTTTCCTGCGGCAACTGGCCTGGCGCGAATTTGCCTGGCACCTGCTTTATCACTTTCCGCGGCTGGGGCAGGAAAACTGGCGCCCGGAATGGAACGGCTTTGCCTGGCGCGCCGACAATGACGATGCCGAGGCCTGGCGGCGCGGCCAGACCGGGGAGCCGCTGGTCGATGCCGCAATGCGCGAGATGTTCACCACCGGGCGGATGCACAACCGCGCCCGGATGATCGCCGCCTCCTATCTGACCAAGCATCTGCTGACCGACTGGCGGGTCGGGCTGGCCTGGTTCGCCGAATGCCTGATCGACCACGACCCGGCGGCCAATGCGCTGGGCTGGCAATGGGTGGCGGGGTCGGGGCCGGATGCCGCACCCTATTTCCGCATTTTCAACCCCGCCGCGCAGGCCCGGAAATTCGATCCGCAGGGGGGCTACCGCCGCGCCTGGCTGGTCGAGGCGGGGCCGCATCCGCCGCAAACGGCGCTCGATTTCCTTGCCGCCGCGCCGCGGGCCTGGCGGCTTTGGCCGGGCCAGCCCGCGCCGCCGCCGCGCATCGATCTGGTGCAGGGCCGGCTCAGGGCGCTGGCCGCCTATGCCGGCCGGGCCGGTGCCGCGCCCTGAGACCCGGATCGGCGCCAATCCTGCCAAGTCGCGTCCGCATTTGCGCCACAATGAGCGGCTACAAGGGCGGCTGGAACGTGCTTTTCAGAGTGTCTGGTCGGAGAAACCTCATGCAGAAAGTGGTCATACGCGATACGCAGATGAAACTGCCCACGACAGCCAAGCTGTTCGGGGCGCTCGGGCTTGCGGCGACGGGGTTTTTCAACGCCGAGCTGATGCTGCCCTATCTGCCACCGGGCACCGAGGTGCATGGGCTGGCGGCGGTGGCCACCTCGTTCGGGTTGCTGCTGGGCTGGCGGGTGATCGGCATGAACCCCGGCAAGGGGCTGGGCCGGGCGCTGGAGCGTGGGCTGCGGGCGGCGTTCTTCCTGGTGTTCTGGTCCACCGCCTTTCTGGGCGCGCTGCAAATGATGCATCTGATGGCGCTGGGCCGCTATGACGGGCCGATGGAGGCGCTGACCGACATCGTCGGGCAGGGGCTGCGGCTGGCGCTGGTGGTGCTGCAACTTGACGTGATCGCGGTGCTCTTTTTCGGCGGAGTGCTTTCGGCTATGCTGGCCGAATGGGCGTGGAAACGCTGGCAGTAACCCTGCGCCCGGACCGAGCGGGGCGGCAAGTCATTGGGCGAACTTTACTTTTTTTACGGCACTCTGTGCCATGCGCGGTTGCGGCGGGCGGTGCTGGGCCGCGATGTGGCCACTCGTCCGGCCTGGGCGGCGGGCCATGAGGTGCGTCAGGCGCTGAACCCCGGCGCAGAAGATGGCGGGGGGCAGGATTGCCGCTTTCCGCTGCTGGTTGCGGCCGAGGGCGGCGCAGCCGAAGGGGTGCTGGCCGAGATCGCACCCGACGAGGCGGCGCGGCTCGACTATTACGAAACCGGCTTTCACCCCGCGCCCCTGACCGTCACCGATGCCGATGGCCGGCAGTTGCAGGCGCGGGCCTATCTGCCGCAGCCGGGGCGCTGGGAGACGGGGCGGCCCTGGGATCTGCCCGGCTGGGTGGCCCGCTGGGGCGAGATTGCCACGCTTGCGGCGGATGAATTTCTTGCGCTGCGCGGGCAGGTGCCGCCCGAACAGGCGCTGGCGCGCTATGGCAATATTCTGGTGCGGGCGACTTCGCGGCTGCGTGCGGCCCGGCCACGCCCGGCACAACTGCGCCATGCTGCGCAACCGGGCGATGTGGTGGTCGAGGATCTGGTCACGCCCTATGCCAAGTTCTTCGCGGTTGAGGATTACCGGCTGCGCCACCGGCTGTTTCGTGGCGGCCAGAGCGCGGCGCTGTCGCGGGCGGCCTTTGTTTCGGGCGATGCCACGGTGGTGTTGCCCTATGATCCGCGCCGCGATGTGGTGCTGCTGGTTGAGCAGTTCCGCGCCGGGCCCCTGGCGCGCGGCGATGCCAACCCCTGGTCGCTGGAAACCGTGGCGGGGCGGGTGGATGCGGGCGAAACCCCCGAGGCGGCGGCGCGGCGCGAGGCCGCCGAAGAGGCCGGGGTGACGCTGGGGCGGCTGATTGCGGCGCCAAGCTTCTACCCGTCGCCGGGGGCCAAAAGCGAATATCTTTACTGTTTCATCGGTCTGGCCGATCTGCCCGAGGGCGCGGCGGGGTTTGGCGGGCTGGAGGAGGAGGGCGAGGATATCCGCAGCCACCGGCTCGGTTTTGCGCAGATGATGGCGTTGATCGCGTCGGGCGAGATCGAGAATGGCCCGCTGATCGTGCTTGCGCTGTGGTTGCAGGGGCTGCGCGCGGGGCTGCGGGCCGAAGCCGACCCGGAAGCCGACAATACGGCTGCCGCCGACACGGCCCGCTGACACGATTCGGTGACGCGGCCACAGGCGCGGTGACTGTGGCGGGGCTTGAGGCGGGGCGCGATGCGGCCTAAGTCTGGGCAGAACCAGGCACAAGGGAGAGCGAGATGACCATTTGCAAGGATCTGGCCGGTGCCGTGGGCAATACGCCGCTGATCCGGCTGCGCAAGGCCTCCGAACTGACCGGCTGCAACATTCTGGCCAAGGCCGAGTTCATGAACCCCGGCCAGTCGGTCAAGGATCGGGCCGCGCTATACATCATCCGCGATGCGGTGGCGCGCGGCCAGCTTGGCCCCGGCGGCACGATTGTCGAGGGCACGGCGGGCAATACCGGCATCGGTCTGGCGTTGGTCGGCGCCTCGATGGGCTTTCGCACGGTGATCGTGATCCCCGAAACCCAAAGCCAGGAAAAGAAGGACATGCTGCGCCTTGCGGGGGCGGAGCTGGTGCAGGTGCCGGCGGCGCCCTATTCAAATCCCAACAATTATGTGCGCTATTCGGGCCGTCTGGCCGAAAAACTTGCACAAATCGAACCTGAGGGCGTGATCTGGGCCAATCAGTTCGACAATGTGGCAAACCGCCAGGCGCATCTGGAAACCACCGGCCCCGAGATCTGGGAACAGACCCAGGGGCGGGTCGATGGCTTCATCTGCGCCGTCGGCTCGGGCGGGACGCTGGCGGGGGTGGGCCTGGCGCTGCAACCCAAGGGCGTGCGGATCGGTCTGGCCGACCCCGATGGCGCGGCGCTGCACAGCTATTATACCACCGGCGTGCTTCATGCCGCGGGGTCCTCGATCACCGAGGGCATAGGGCAGGGGCGGATCACCGCCAATCTCGAGGGCTTCACCCCCGATTTCAGCTGTAACATCCCCGATGCCGAGGCGCTGCCCGTGGTCTTCGATCTGCTGGCGGAGGAGGGGCTCTGTCTGGGCGGCTCGACCGGCGTCAACGTTGCGGGGGCCATCCGCATGGCGCGCGAGATGGGGCCGGGCCACACCATTGTCACCGTGCTGTGCGATTACGGCACCCGCTACCAGTCGAAACTTTTCAATCCCGCGTTCCTGCGCGCCAGGGGCCTGCCGGTTCCGGGCTGGCTGGAAGGTGGCGGGCGGCCCGTGCCGGAGGTTTTCGAAGGATGATCGTCGCCCTGCTGCGTGCCTGCCTCTTGCTTGTGCTGCTGGCCCTGCCGGCGGCGGCGCAGGACAAGCCGGAACCCGATTACAAGGCCTTTGCCGCCGCCTCCGAGCAGGTGCAGGCGGCGGTGACCAAGGGCGAGGTGCAAGATGTCCGGCTGGGCGAGATGCGCGCCGACATGGTGCGTTGGCGCGCAACCTTTACCGAGGCGCAGGCGATCAACGCCGATCCGGTCGATACGGTCAAGAACCAGATTGCGGCGCTTGGCCCGGCCCCGGCCGAAGGCGTTGCCGAAGATGCGCTGATCGCCGACCGGCGTGCCGCGCTTGCGGCACAGCTGTCCAAGCTGCAGGCGCCCTCGATTGCCGCGACCGAGGCGGCAAGCCGCGCCGACAGCATCATCCGCGCCATCGACAAGCTGATCCGCGAGCGCCAGGCCGACAAGCTGTTGCGGCTCTCGCCCTCGGCGGCCAATCCGGTCAACTGGCCTGCCGCCGTCTCGCTGACGCGCTGGATGGGGGTTTGGATCTACGATGAAACCCGCTGGCGTTTTACCCAGCCGGTCAATTACGACACGCTGCGCAACAATGCGCCGCTGATCCTGGTGCTGGTGCTGGCCTCGATGCTGCTGCTGGCGCGGGGCGGGCGCTGGATGGGGCGGCTGACCGACTGGCTGCTGGGCAAGACCGCGATGCGCGGGCGCGGCCTGATTTCCGGCTTTGTCAGCTTTGGCCAGGTGCTGTTGCCCACAATCGGCGCGGCGCTGCTGACCACCGCGCTGGAAACGACCTCGCTCTTCGGTCCGATCCTGTCGTCGCTCTACATTCTGGCGCCGGGGTTGCTGTCGATCGTGCTGCTGGGGCGCTGGCTGGGCAACCGGGTGTTTCCGGTGCCGGGCGCGGTGATCGACAGCGCGCTGAACCTGGCCGGGGAAAGCCGCGCCGAGGGGCGGGTTCATGCGCTGATGCTGGGGCTGGCCTTTGCCGCCTATCGGCTGGTCGAACTCTGGATTGCACCGCGCGCCGAGGATTTTCTGGGCGGGGCGGGCAATATTGCCGCCGACCGCGCCGCGGCGGTGGCGGCCAAGGCCGATACCGCGCTGTCGGTGCTGCAAGCGCCGTTGCAGGTCTTTGCGGCACTGGCGCTGTTTCGCATGGGGCAATTGTTGCGCCGCCAAAGCACCGCCGCGCGCCCCGACGAAGAAGACAGCGCCTTTCGCCGCAAGCTGGTGCGCTGGATCGGCAATGGCACCATCGCGATTTCGCTGGTTGCGCCCACGCTGGGGGTGATCGGCTACACCAGTGCCGCCAATGCGCTGATCTGGCCGGCGATCCAGACGCTTGGCCTGTTTGCCGCGGTGGCGATCTTGCAGGGCTTTCTGGCCGAGCTTTATGTGACCTTCGCTCGCGGCGAGGGGGCCCGTCGCGATGCGCTG
>CAZPWV010000081.1:0-8611 GCA_964590825.1 uncultured Rhodobacter sp.
TCGCGCAGCGTGGTTTCGTAGGCGCGGTTGACGCATTCCTTCACAACCATCGTCGCCACTGCCGATTTCGCGGCGATCTTGCGCGCGGCGGCAAGGGCTTCCGGCACCAGTTGCGCCACCGGCACCACGCGGCTGACCATTCCCGAGCGTTCTGCCTCGGCGGCATCCATGAACCGCCCGGTCAGGTGCATGTCCATCGATTTCGACTTGCCCACAAAGCGGGTCAACCGCTGCGTGCCACCAATGCCGGCCACCACGCCAAGGTTGATTTCGGGCTGGCCGAATTTGGCATTTTCGGCGCAGATGATGAAATCGCACATCATCGCAAGTTCGCAGCCGCCGCCCAGCGCATAGCCCGCCACTGCCGCGATGATCGGCTTGCGGGTGCGCAACAGGCTGTCGGCCTCGTTGCCGAAAAAGTCCGCGTTAAACATCTCGACAAAGCTTTTTTCCGACATTTCCTTGATGTCGGCGCCGGCGGCAAAGGCCTTGTCGGAGCCGGTCAGGACAATGCAACGCACCTTGTCGTTTTCGTCGGCGGCCCTCAGCGCCTCTGCCAACTCGCCCAGCAGCGTCGAGTTGAGCGCATTCAGGGCTTCGGGGCGGTTGAGACGGATCAGGGCAACATAATCGTCGATTTCGACGATCAGGGTCTGGTAGGCCATTGGGCTATGCCTTTCCTTTTGCTGGAGCGGAGTCGTAGCAGGACAGGCGCGAAACTCAAGCGTTCTGTGCAGGCGCAGCAATCTCAGCCTTGGCAGGCGGGGCAGAAATAGCTCGATCGCCCCGATTGCACGATCCGCCGGATGGTGCCGCCGCACTGCGGGCAGGCCTCGCCTTCGCGGTCATAGACGCGGAAGGAATGCTGGAAATAGCCAAGCTCGCCATCGGCCTGGCGGTGATCGCGCAGCGACGACCCGCCGGCCTCGATGGCCTCGGAGAGAACCTCGCGGATCAGCCCGACCAGCGTGGCGATGCGCCGCACCGCAATGCGGCCGGCGATGCGGCGGGGGTCGATTCCGGCCCGATGCAGCACCTCCGACACATAGATATTGCCCAGCCCCGCCACCACATGCTGATCCAGCAGCGCGGTCTTGATCGGGCTTTTGCGCCCTTTCAGCGCGGCAATCAGATACTCTTCGTGGAAATCGTTGCCGAACGGCTCGGGACCCAGCCCCGCCAGCAGCCAATGCGCGGTTTCGCGGGCGCTGGCCACAAGGTCCATGGCACCAAAGCGGCGGGCATCGTTGAAGGTCACCCTCGCCCCGCCTTCCATGTGCAACACCACATGATCGTGCTTTTGCGGCGCGGGGTGATCGAGGTGAAACGCGCCCAGCGTCACCCCCGACACCAGCATCCGCCCTGACATGCCCAGATGGATGAGCAGGCTTTCACCGGTGTCGAGATCGGCCAGAATGTATTTCGAGCGCCGCCGCAGCTGCATCACCCGTGCCCCCGTCAGCCTGGCGGCCATGCCCTCGGGCAGCGGCCAGCGCAGGTCGGGGCGGTTGACCTCGGCCAGGACGATCACCCGCCCCTGCATGGCCGGGCTCAGGCCGCGTCGGACGGTTTCCACCTCGGGCAGTTCGGGCATTATTGATCCTGTCGCATTGTGTTGGCGAAAAGCGCCCCTATAAGAAGGGGGACAACTCCAGATCGGCAAGGGCCCCCGAGCAATGAGCAGCACGGATCAGAGCAGAACCACCCATTTCGGCTTTCAGACCGTGAATGAAGATGCCAAGGCCGGCATGGTTCACGGGGTGTTTTCGCGGGTGGCCTCGAAATACGACATCATGAACGATCTGATGAGCCTGGGCATCCACCGCGTCTGGAAAGATGCGATGATGGATTGGCTGGCGCCGCGGCCGGGGCAGAACCTGCTTGATGTGGCCGGCGGCACCGGTGATGTGGCCTTTCGCTTTCTCAAACGCGCCCCCGGTGCGCGTGCCACGGTTTGCGACATGACCGAATCGATGCTGGTCGAGGGGCAGAAACGGGCCGAGGCCGAAGACATGGCCGAGCGGCTTTCCTGGGTGGTGGGCGATGCCATGGCCCTGCCGTTTGAAGACAGCAGCTTTGACGTTTACACCATCTCTTTCGGGATCCGGAACGTGACGCGCATTGCCGATGCGCTGGCCGAGGCGTTTCGGGTGCTGCGCCCCGGCGGGCGGCTGATGGTGCTCGAATTCAGCCAGATTCCGAATGACCTGATGCAGGCGGTCTATGACGCCTATTCCTTCAACGTCATTCCGGTGATGGGGAAGATCGTGGCGAATGACCGTGACAGCTATCAATATCTTGTCGAGTCGATCCGCAAGTTTCCGAGCCAGGAAATCTTTGCCTCGATGATCCGCGAGGCCGGTTTCGACCAGGTGAAATATCGCAATCTGAGCATGGGCATTGCTGCGCTGCATTCGGGCTGGAAGGTCTGAGATGCGGGGCCCGCACAATCTCTGGCGGCTGATCCGCACCGGCGCCACATTCGAGCGCACCGGAGCGATGAAACTGGCGCTCGAAGCGATGGATGTGCCGCCGCGGTTGCGGCTGGTGGCGCGGGTGATGGGCTGGCCGTTCAAATGGCTCGGCTACAAGGGCGACCCGAATCTGCCGCCGGTCACCCGCGCCATCACCGCGCTGGGCCCGGCCTATATCAAGTTCGGCCAGGTGCTTTCGACCCGCCCGGATGTGGTGGGCGAGGATCTGGCCAACCAGTTGCGGGTGCTGCAAGACAAGTTGCCGCCCTTCGAGACCTCCATTGCCAAGGCGACGGTGGAAGATGAACTGGGCCGGTCGGTGGCGAACATCTTCTCCGAGTTTTCCGAGCCGGTGGCGGCAGCCTCGATTGCGCAGGTTCATGCCGCGCGGCTGGCGGACACCGGGCAGAAGGTCGCGGTCAAGGTGCTGCGGCCGGGCATCGAGCGGGCCTTTCGGCGTGATCTTGATGCGTTCCATTTCGCCGCCGGAATGATCGAATGGCTGTCGCCGGCGTCGCGGCGGCTGCGCCCCAGCGAGGTGGTGGCGCATTTCGAAGCTGTGGTGCTGGGTGAACTCGACCTGCGGCTGGAGGCCGCCGCCGCGTCGCAATTCACCGTCAACACCGCGCAGGATGCGCATTTCCGGGTGCCGGCGCCAGTCTGGTCGCTGTCGGGCAAGCGGGTGATGGTGCTTGACTGGGCCGAGGGTCTGCCGATGGGCGAGGCCGAGGCGATCCGGGCGGCGGGTCACGACATGGTGGCACTGTCCGAGCGGGTGCTGCAGCTCTTTCTCAGTCACGCGCTGCGCGATGGCTATTTTCATGCCGACATGCATCAGGGCAACCTGAAGGTGGCGCCGAATGGCGACATCATCGCCTTCGATTTCGGCATCATGGGGCAGATCGACGAATACACCCGGCATGTCTATGCCGAGATCCTGATGGGTTTTATCCGCCGCGATTACCGCCGCGTGGCCGAGGTGCATTTCGAGGCCGGCTATGTGCCCGCCGACCGTGATGTCACGCAGTTTGCCCTGGCCTTGCGGGCGGTGGGCGAGCCGATTTTCGGGATGAATGCCACGCAAATCTCGATGGCGCGGCTTTTGGCCTATCTCTTCGAGGTGACCGAGCGCTTCGGGATGCAGACCCGCACCGAGCTGATCTTGCTGCAACGCACCATGGTTGTGGTGGAGGGGGTGGCCCGTTCGCTCAACCCCGCCATCAACATGTGGGAGGTGGCCCGGCCGGTGGTGGAAACCTATATCCGCGAAAATCTTGGCCCGCGCGCGGCCTTGCGCGATCTGGTGCGGACGGCGCAGGTTCTGAGCCACTTCGGGCCGAAGCTTCCCGAGATGCTCAAGGCGGCGCTGGAGCGGCAGGCTGCGCCCGTGCCGCAGCACGATGTGCCGGGCGCAGGCATTGCCCTGCGGCTGTGGCTGGTGGCAGGTCTGGCGCTTGCCCTCGGGGTTGCGGGCGGTTTGCTGCTTTAGGCTCAGTCGCCGTCGCGCAGCGCCGAGATCGATCCGGTTTCAATCGTGGTGCCACCGCGTAACAGCAAGACCGCCCCACTGGCCGTTCCCTGTGCTTCCATGATGCGATTGTAGGTTTCCACGGGGTCGGTCGAAATCAGCGTGCCGCTGTTGTAACTTTCGAGGCTGAACGAATAGAGTCCCGCCGGCAGAAGGTTTCCATCGGCGTCGGTGCCGTTCCATTCGATGGTGTCGGCCGAAACGGGAATCGTTTGCCGCGCCACCTCCTGCCCGGCGGCGTCCTCGATCACCAGAATCGTCTCGGTTGCGCCCAGCACCGGATTGGGTGCGATACTTACCGGCGACACCCCGTTAAAATAGCCGGGTGCCTCGGCGCGGGCCTCCATCCCGACCCAGCTTGCATATTCGCTCATCCCCATCAGCCCGAGCTGGACAGCAAGGTTTTCAAGCAGTTCGTTGGTTTTTACCTGCTGTTCGACCTGCGAAAAGGTAGCCAGCTGAACCGCGTAGTCCGAACTGTCGAGCGGGTTGGTCGGATCCTGATTCTGCATTTGCGTGGTGAGCAGTTGCAAGAACATCTCATAATCCGAGGTGACGGTGGCACTTGATGCGGGGGTGCTGGTGCTGCCGAGGCTGGAAACCGAGGAAACGGTGGTCATCTGGAGAGTCCTTCACATGCGCAGGTCAAGCCCGCCCGAGAGGTCGGACAGGCCGGGTTGAACCGCGATTGATGTATGGAGAAACCGCGCGGGGGGGTCCTGCTCTGCGGTCTCGGGTTGGGGCAACGGCTCTTGCGGCATTTGCTGTCCGCTCGGGCGGTCACTGAAATCGAACGAAATCTGGCTGTAGCCCATATCGCGGAAATCGCGGGCAAGGCTGTCGATGTTGCGCCGCATCAGATCGAGCGTTTCCGGCCGCTCCGCCTGCACCGAAACGCTGATGCTGCCCTCGGTCGAATGCAGCGTCATACGCACCTTGCCAAGCTCCTCCGGGGTCAGCGTGATCTCGATGGGCCGATCGACGGTATCGGGCATGGCCAGTGCCAGTTGCTGGGCAAGACTCGGGGCGGAGGCCGCAGATTGGCCCGGCGCGGCACTGCCCAAGGCATGTGGCCCCTGCGCGGGAAGGGATGAAAGGGGCCGGTCGTTGGCCGAAACCGACAGCGCCGCGAGCGGATCGAAGGTTGCGGCGAGGCCATCCGCAGGGGTCGCCGCAGATGCAGCGGGCAGTGAAATTGGCCCCTCCGCGGCGTGACCCGCCAAAATCGCGGTTTCGCGGGGTTCGGCGCTGCGGCCTTCGGCGCCTGTGGCAGGGGTTGGGGCGCTCCGCCCATCATGGCCGGTTGACGGAGCGGGAGCCTCCGGCGGGGCGGTCACCGTGGCACTGTCAATGGCAGCGGGGCGGGTTGCGGCAGCGGCACCAGCCGAAACCGGCGCCGTCGATATGCCGGCTTGGCGCGCCGCGACTGCCGCGACCGAGGCCGAAATGGCCATGGCGCCGGGGCGGTTGACGGGCTGCGAGGCAAAGGCGGCCTCGATCTGCGCCTCGGCCATCGAACGCGCCGCCGCGCGCGTCACCAATGGCGTTGTCTGAAGCGGCTCTGCAGGCGGAGTTTCCGCGCGCGGGCTGCGCGAGAGCGGCAAGACCGGAGTTTCCTCCCGCGCGTTGGGAGCGGTGACATTGGTGCCGTCTTGGCGTGCCAATGCGGTGTCGGCGTCTGTCGCCCCCAAAGATGCCGGTGTGGACGGATTTGCGGCCACAGCACCAGCGCCAAGGGCCGTTTCGGCCCGCGCATCGCGCGGCGCGGCGCCGTCAACGGATGGGGGACCCGCGCTGCGGATGGCGGTTTGAGCATCGACCTCAGGGCCGGCGGCGGCGGCTTCGGCGGCGGCGAAATTCCGCATGACCGGTGATAGCGGTGCCGCCTGGGGGGGCTGAGAGGCCGGTGCTGCGGCGGCGGTAGCTGCGGCGGGTTGCAGTGCAGGGTCAGCGAATTGGTGCGGGGCCGCGCGGCGGACCGCCGTGTCGCCCCGCGCCATCGCCACTGTGACGGAACCTGCGGCTGCATTCGCACGATTGGTTTGGGTCGCGGGCGCGGCAGGGTTTTCCGCGACGGTGGCTGCTTTGGCGGGTTCCGGCGTTGCGCTGGGCGTGTTGCTGGCAGCCGCGAGACCGCCGGCTTCTTTCCCGGTTTGGACCGGGGTGCCCTGCGCCGGCGTGGCGGGCAAAGTGTCCCTACCCGCCATGCGATGCGCGGGGGCAAAAGCCGCAGCGGAGCGCGTCAGGAGAGGGTCGGCTTTGCCGCCACCGCTCGATGTGATCGGCTCCAGAGCGTGGCGGCCCCCGGCCTCTCCGGCAAGAGGCGTGGAAGAGGGCCATGGCTGCGCGGCGGAGTTGGGCTGCGCCGGTTCAAGGCCCACCTGCGCCGGCCCCGTGGCCGCGAGGTTGACCGACCAGCGCACATCCGGGCCAACGGCAGGCGACACGGGCGCGGGTTGCGCGGCTGACGACGGCAGTCCTTTATCCTTCGCATCGGTATGGACTTGGGCGACGTGGGGCATCGACGCGAGGGGAGGCGCGACGGCGACAGCATTGGTCAGACCCGATTCGCCAGACACATCGGCCGCAGACGCGGGCAGGGCACCGGTGGAACGGGCGCTAGCATCCCCCCCGGAATCGGCACTGGAATCGGCGCGGGCATCGGGCGGCGCAGGATTGGCGGGCGGCATTGTTTCGGGCGCAAAGAGGGACGAGACCGCGTCTGGGATTTCTGCGACCGCAGATTTCATGGCCGTCGTCTCCCCGTCCGTGCCAGACCGCGCCAAGGGCAGGGTATGCGGGTGAGCGACAGGGGCGCTATCGGCCAGGGATGCGGTGGGAGATGCCAGCGTGCCACCGCCATTCAACCCACTCAGGATAAACGAAAACCTCTGCGCGGCAGAGGGTGCCGACAGGGCATTTGGCGCAGTTTCCTGCCCTTGCGCGGGGGGCGCCGTGTCGAGCGGCGCCGTGGCCCCGAATGCCACTGGCCCGGCCTTGCCCGACGTTTGCTGCGCCACGCCCGACACCGGCGAGTCGAGCAGTGCCGCAAAGGCCTCGCCATCGACGGCAGTATCATGAGCTGCGCGCTGCGCAGATGGCTTGTCTGCAACCGGAGCGACCGCGAACAGAGGGGCAATTTCGGAAAGGGACAGTGTTTTCATGGCCTCACGACTTCTGCCTGTGACCTCGAAAGCATGGCATCAGGAAGTTACTGCTTCTTTACCTCGTTGTGGGATGACTGATCGAAATCGGATCAATTGGAGCGATTCCCATGGGTATGCGGCGCGACCTTACGACCCCCTTTCCCGCGCCCTTGCAACGGTCCCGGCCGGACGAGGCGCAGCTGCGGCAGAAATCGAAGGATCTTGAAGCCAGTTTTCTGGCGGAAATGTTCAAGCACAGTGGCGTGGGCAAGGCCCGCGAAAGCTTTGGCGGTGGCGCCGGAGAGGAGCAGTTTTCTTCGTTCCTGTGCGATGAATACGCCCGGATCATGGCGGATGCCGGTGGCATCGGATTGGCCGAAACGATCTTCAATTCGCTGCAGAAAGGAGCGGAGAATGCAAAATGAAACCGACGAGAGGATTGCCGGTCTGGTCGATCTGCTGCGCATCGAGCGCGATGTGATTCGCACCGGCGATTTTTCGGCCTTGCCCGATCTGGTGCAACGCAAGGAAGGGCTGATGGCGATGCTGGAGGGAACGCCTGCGCGCCGCCTGGTTGCCGCGCAGGAGATGGCCCTGGAAAACCAGCGTCTGCTTGATGCGGCGCTGCGGGGGGTCCGTTCGGTGCAGGCGCGTCTTGCTGCGATCCGTCAGGCATCGAAAAGCTACACCAGCTATGACCGCGATGGCAAAGCCCGCACCATCAACCCGGAGGCGGGCACGGTGGAGCGGCGTGCGTAAACCATTCTTCGAAAATCCGATGCATCTAGGGCCGGCCGAAAGGTCGGCCTTAGCTTTCTGTTAGGGCTTCACATGCAATCTTGCCCCTGCATCTTCCGGGATGGCGCGGTGAGGCTGACAGGCCGCCGCAAAGGTCAGAACGCCACAAGCGCCGTTGCAAAAACGGCAAGTGAAACCGGGCGCAAAGCGCCAAATCAAAGGATCTGACATGTCCAGCATTCTGACTAACACCAGCGCCATGGTTGCGCTGCAAACGCTCAAGGGCATCAACTCGAACCTGTCGAAGACGCAAAGCGAAATCTCGACCGGCAAATCCGTCGCCTCGGCCAAGGACAATGCCGCCGTCTGGGCGATTTCGAAAGTGATGGAATCGGATGTGAAGGGCTTCGCGGGCATTTCCGACAGCCTTGCACTGGGAGAATCGACCGTTGCGGTGGCCCGCCAAGCGGCCGAAACCGTGACCGACCTGCTCACCAAGATGAAAGGCAAGATCGTCGCCGCACAGGAAGAAAACGTCGATCAGGCGAAACTGCAAACCGACGTCGATGCCCTGCGTGAGCAAATCAAGTCGGTGGTTTCCGCTGCGCAGTTCAATGGCCTGAACCTTGTTGACGGGACCTCGGCCGCAACGGTGAACGTGCTCTCGTCGCTTGATCGCGCTTCGGACGGCACGGTGGCGGCCAAGCACATCGGCGTTTCGGCGC
>CAZPWV010000082.1:0-8553 GCA_964590825.1 uncultured Rhodobacter sp.
TCTGGGCACGGCGCTTGGCTTTGCGTTTTACATCCTGCTGACCCGTGCGCTCTCGCGGCACATGCATCCGGTCACCATGCAGTTGCATACCGCGCTGGCGGCGGTGGTGCTGATGGCGCCCCTGCTGGCGCTTGGCGGCGCTCTCGAGATCGGCCAGTTGCGTCTGGTCCCACCCACGGGGCTGTTCTGGCTCTGGTGTTTCTGCGTCGGGCTGGCCTCGACCGTCAGCCACATGTCGATGACCTATGCGCTGAAATTCGCCCCCTCTTCCACGCTGGCGCCCTTGCATTATTTCGAGATGCTCACCGCCACACTGTTCGGCTATCTGGTCTTTGGCGATTTTCCCAATGCCTACACCTGGGTCGGCGTGGCGATCATCACCGCTTCGGGGCTTTACATCCTTCACCGCGAGCGGCTGGCGGCGGCAGCAAGGCGTGCAGCACCGCGCGCAGATGGGGCTTTGGAACCAGCACCAGCATCGGCCCGGTGATCTCCAGCTCCACCGGCCCGGTGCTGACCTCGTTCGAGGTGCCAATGCGCTGCTGCGGGCTGAAGTCCAGCCCGTCGATGGGCCAGCGCAGCCCCCGCGAGACCCCGCTGGCCGCCCCCATCGGAAACAGCGACAGCCGCGTGCCCGCCGGCAGATCGAGGCGCAGCCGCGCCGGGGCGCAAAAGATCACCTCGTCTTCGGCCAGCAGCACGACGATCTGGCCGGGATGCGCCACCAGCGCATTCAGCGCCGCCAGCGTATGATCGAGCCGCAGCCCGGTAAAGCCGAGGCCCAGGTAGAAACCGGCCCGCACCTGCGCCAGGCATTTGCCGAAATCGGTGCTGTCCTGCTCGGCGATCAGTTGCAGCCGGTCGGCCAGTGCGGCGCGGCCCGCCGCACTCAGGCTGTCCAGATCGCCGATCACCGCGCGCGGCATCAGCCCCAGCGCCAAGGCCCGGTCGCCGCCGCCATCGGCCGCCACCAGATCCGGCGCGATTGTCAACGCCATGGCGACATCGGCCGGATCGACCCAGCCACCGCCCAGCAGCGTTACCCCGCCAATGTGATGGACAATTTCCCCCGCCATGGCATGATTGATGCCAATTAAGGCAAAGAACCTCAACCGATATCGGTAAAATACCTTGCATTTGCCTTTTTTCGTTCACCGGAAAGCACCAGTTTCCCATGATGGTGAACGGAACTTGGTTTGGCAGAAGGCGGACGTTCCATGGTTGGTGCGAGCAAGATTCTCACCGTGTCCTACGGGACCTTCTCATGCACGTTGGAGGGCTTTGACGAGCCGTTCAACACGATGAAGGCGATTGCGGAATATTTCCGCGATCTGGCGGCCGATGACCGGTATTTCGGCGCCGAGCCGCCGCAACCGGATACGGAGATGCTGCATCGCATCGCCGAACGCGAGATGAGCCGGCGGGTCGAGGCAAAGATCGACGCCCATGGCATCACGCTGCGGCCCTCGGCGGCGGAACCGCTGGTGCATGCCCCCGCCGCGCCGGTTGCCGTCACGCCCATTGTGGCGCCGCCCGCGACGGCGGCCCGATCCGCCCTGCCCGGCACCGCTTTCGAGGTTCCGCCAAGCGCCGATCCGGTCAGCGAATCGGTGGCGGCCAAGCTGCAACGCATCCGCGCCGCCGTGGCGCAGGCCCGCGCCGCCGCCCATCCCGCCGAGGACACGACCGCCGAGGACGAGATCGAAGACGCCCTGCCCGCCGCAGGCCCGATGCCCGAAGAGATCCCGCCCGCGGCTCTGGCCGAAGATTTCGGCTTTGCGCTGGATATTTCCGGCCCGCTCAGCGCCGAAGAGGCCGGGGCCATCGCCGCCCCGCACGCCGGGGCAGACACCGGGGCGCAGCCCGATGCCCCCGCTCCGGTTGCAGAGACCGCGCCCTTGGCCGAGGCCGCGATGCCGCAAGCCCCGGCGCCAGCCGCAGAGGAACCCGTCACCGAGGAAACTGTCACCGAGGAAACTGTCGCCGAGGAAACCGCAACCGAGGCAACCGTCACGGAAAGCGAAATCGCCGAAAGCCCCCCCCGCGAGGCCGAGGCCGCATCCGAAGCTGAGGCCGATTTCGACCGGCAAGACCGGATGCGCCGCCGCGCCGAGCGTCGGGCCGCGCTGGCGCAGCGCCAACAGGCCGAGGCCGCCCGTCTGGCCGCGCCCGAGGCCGGGCAAGCCGCCGCTGGTGCGCAGGACCCGGCCCCGCCCACACCGGAACCGACCGATACCGCGCCCGCCAGTGCCGAGGCACAGGCGGAAAACCCCGCCGAAGCATCGGCCGAAACGCAGGCCGAGGGTGTTGAACCGCCGCGCCCGATGATCCGCGCCCGCGTCATCAAGCTGCGCCGCGCCGATGCCGCGCCGCTGCTGCCCGCCGCCACGGAGGCCGATACGACCGGAACCGAAGCGCCCAAGGCCGCAACGCCCAAGGCCGAAACGACCGACGACAGCGCCGATGCCATCGCCGCCGCCGTGGCCGCGCAACTGGCCGCTCCGCTGGCCACGCCCTCTTTTACCGCGCCGGAACCCGAGACCGAGGCCGAGGCCGATCTGCTGGCCGAACTGGCCGCCATGGCCGACGATCTGCCCGAAGACGATTGGGGCAGCGACGATTGGGGCAAGCCCCGCGCCGATGCGCAGCCCGAGACCGCAGCACAGATCATTGCCGAAGCCGAATTTGCAGACGATGCGTTTGCGGACGATGAATTTGCCGACGACGATTTCGAGGACGGTTTCGAAGCCGGGGCAGAGGTTGCAGCGCGGATCGCAGCCGAGGCCGAGGCCGAAGAGGCCGACGCCGCGACACTCGACGAGGCGGCCTTTGACGCCGTGGCCTTTGTGCGCGAGGCGATGGCCCCGAGTGAAGCGGCGCGTGAAGCCGAACCCGGGTTCGAGCCCGAGTTCGAAGCCGAATTCGAACCGGAAATTGAACCCGAGCCCGAGGCGGCAAGCCTGGCCGCGCCGCTTCGGCTGCGCCCGGCGCCGAACCCGCGCCCGCTGCCCGAGGGCGACGTGTCGCGGTTGCTGGAAGAGGCCGATGCGCAGATGGCCGGCAGCGAGAACCGCCGCCGCATTTCGGCGATTGCCCATCTCAAGGCCGCCGTTGCCGCCACTGTGGCCGAGCGTCGCGCCACCGGCCAGCCGGGTGCCGTCGATGATACCCAGCCCTACCGTCAGGATCTGACGCAGGTGGTGCGCCCGCGCCGCCCGGTACCGGGCGCCGAACCCGCGCAGCCCACCACCCGCCCCGAGCGCCCCGAACTGCGCCCCGCGCCGCTGGTTCTGGTGTCGGAACAGCGCGTCGATCGTGCTCCCGCCGAGGCCCTGGCCCAGGCGCAGGCGGTGCGTCCGCGCCGGATCTCGGCCGCCAGCCTGAGCCGCGACGCGATCGAGGCCGAGGTCGAGGCTTTTGACGACGATCTTGAGGCCGCGGCCGCCGAAGCGCCGCTGAACCCCGCCGAAGCGACCAGCTTTGCCGCCTTCGCGCACAGCCGCGGCACGCAGGGGCTGGCCGAATTGCTCGAGGCCGCCGCCGCCTTTACCGCGCAGATCGAGGGGCGTCCGCATTTCTCGCCGCCGCAGATCATGCGCAAGGTTTCGGCGATGGGCGCGGCCGGGGGCTTCAGCCGCGAAGACCGGCTGCGGGTGTTCGGCACGCTGCTGCGCCAGGGCAAGATTGCCAAGGTGAAACGCGGCCAATATGCGATTACCGAGGCCAGCCGGTTTTTTGCCAAGGGCGCCTGAACGCGGCGCCGATTGCAGCGACATCAACGGAAACGGCGGGGGAAACTCCGCCGTTTTCAGCTGTCGCGGTGTTCAGGGTCGGGCTGGCCCACGCCGGTGAACACGGGTTTGAGCGGCGCCGCCCAGATCAGCCCAAGCCCGAGATAGACGAGAACCGAGCCCCACCAGGGCATCTGCCCCCACCGCCCCTCGGCCCACATCACCACGCTGACCGCCGCCACGATATAGGCCGGCAGCCCCACCACAAGGGCCAGCAGCGCCAGACGGCGGCGGGTTTTATACGCCAGTGCCATCAGTCTTCGAACGGGTCGGTGACAAGAATGGTATCGTCGCGCTCGGGGCTGGTCGAGAGCATGGCGACCGGGCACTGGATCAGTTCCTCGATCCGGCGGACGTATTTCACCGCCGCGCCGGGCAGGTCGTTCCACGAGCGCGCCCCTTGCGTGCTTTCGCTCCAGCCCGCCATTTCCTCGTAGATCGGCCGCGCCCTGGCTTGCAGTGCCGCCTGCGTGGGCAGGTAGTCGTAGCGCACCCCATCCACATCATAGGCGACACAGATTTTCAGCGTCTCGAAACCGTCGAGCACGTCAAGCTTGGTCAGCGCAATGCCCTTCATGCCCGAAATCGCGCAGGTTTGCCGCACCAGAACCGCATCGAACCAGCCGCAGCGACGCTTGCGCCCGGTGACGGTGCCGAATTCATGGCCGCGCGTGCCCAGCCGCTCGCCGTCGTCATCCTTGAGTTCGGTCGGAAACGGCCCCTCGCCCACACGGGTGGTATAAGCCTTGACGATGCCCAGCGCGTAATCCACCGCATTCGGCCCAAGGCCGACGCCGGTGGCGGCCTGACCGGCAATGACATTGGAGGAGGTGACAAAGGGATAGGTGCCAAAGTCGATGTCGAGCAGGCTGCCCTGCGCGCCCTCGAACAGGATCCGTTTGCCGGCCTTGCGCAATTCGCCCAGCACCTTCCAGACCGGCTTGGCATAACGCAAAAGCTCGGGCGCAATTTCGCGCAGGCTGGCCAGCGTCGCCGCGCGGTCGATCGGCTCCAGCCCCAGCCCCGCGCGCAGGGCATTGTGATGCACCAGCGCCCGATCCACCCGGTTTTGCAGCGTGTCGTCATCGGCGAGGTCCGCCACGCGGATGACGCGCCGCCCCACCTTGTCTTCGTAGGCCGGGCCGATGCCGCGCCCGGTGGTGCCGATGCGGGCATTGGTGCCGGCCGATTGCGCCTCGCGGGCCCGGTCCAACTCGCCATGGAAGGGCAGGATCAGCGGCGTGTTCTCTGCCACCATCAGGTTGTCGGGCGAAATATCGACGCCCTGTTCGCGGATGCCGGCAATTTCCTTCAGCAGATGCCAGGGGTCGAGCACGACGCCATTGCCGATCACGCTCAGCTTGCCGCCGCGCACCACGCCCGAGGGCAGCGCGTTGAGTTTATAGACCTTGCCGCCAATCACCAGGGTGTGGCCGGCATTGTGGCCGCCCTGAAAGCGCGCCACCACATCGGCGCGTTCCGACAGCCAATCGACAATCTTGCCCTTGCCCTCGTCGCCCCATTGGGCGCCGACCACCACGACGTTGGCCATCTGTCTCTCCTGAAAGGGGTCAAACCGCGTGACATATAGCGGGCGAAGCCGCGCGGGGAAACCGCTTTTTCGCCCCAGCTTTGCACCCGTCCTTGCCCCCGTCTTTTTGCCCGCCTTTTCGCCGCAACGGGCTGCGCCGGGCAGGTGGGGTTGCAAACGGGGTTGCGCGGGATGCGCCTTGCGCCTAGATAGGCGCGTCCGCTCTTGAAAGGCCCTCGCGTCCCATGGAAAACGTCGTCCTCACGGTCCACCTGATCCTTGCCCTGCTGTTGATTGGCGTGGTGCTGTTGCAGCGCTCGGAGGGCGGTGGTCTGGGCATGGGGGGCGGTGGCGGTGGCGTGATGACCGGCCGTCAGGCCGCCAATGCGCTGACCAAACTCACCTGGATTTTTGCCGCGGGCTTTCTGGCCACCTCGATCGCGCTGACCGTTCTGGCGGCGCAAAACGCCAAGGAAGTTTCGGTGGTCGATGGCGCCGCAGCCCCGGCCACGAACCCGGCCGCCGGTGACGCGCCCGCCGCAGATGCCGCGCCGCTGGTGGCCACGCCGCCCGCCGCGACCGATGCGCCCGTCACCCCGCCGGTGACCGCCCCGGTCACGCCGCCTGCCCCGGCCCCGGCTCCGGCCCCGGCGTCGAACTGAGGCCACAAGCCTTAGGGCATACCGTCGCAGATACATCTAAATTTTGCGGTCCGGTTGCGGGCAGACCGCGAATCGTGTAACCATCAAGTCCCGTGGTTCAGGCCATCTTTGGCCGGACATTGCATTGATTTTGGCAAACGCGGGGGTTCCATGGCACGTTATGTTTTCATCACCGGTGGCGTGGTGTCCTCGCTCGGCAAGGGGTTGGCCTCGGCGGCGCTGGGGGCGCTGTTGCAGGCCCGCGGCTTTTCGGTGCGGCTGCGCAAGCTCGACCCCTATCTCAACGTCGATCCGGGCACGATGAGCCCCTTTGAGCATGGCGAGGTTTTCGTCACCGATGACGGCGCCGAGACCGACCTCGACCTTGGCCATTACGAGCGCTTCACCGGGGTGAGCGCGCGGAAAACCGATTCCGTCTCTTCAGGGCGGATCTACTCGAACGTGCTGGAAAAGGAACGCAAGGGCAGCTACCTTGGCAAGACCATTCAGGTGATCCCCCACGTTACCAATGAAATCAAGGACTTCATAGCCATTGGCGACGATGAGGTGGATTTCATGCTCTGCGAAATCGGCGGCACGGTGGGCGATATCGAGGGCCTGCCCTTCTTTGAGGCGATCCGCCAGTTTGCGCAAGACCGCCCCCGGGGCCAGTGCATTTTCATGCATCTGACGCTGCTGCCCTACCTTGCGGCCAGCGGAGAGCTGAAAACCAAACCCACCCAGCATTCGGTGAAGGAGCTGCGCTCGATCGGGCTGCAACCCGATGTTCTGGTGTGCCGCTCGGAGCATCCGATCCCGGAAAAGGAACGCGCCAAGATCGCGCTTTTCTGCAATGTGCGCCCCGAGGCGGTGATTCCGGCCTATGACCTGAAATCGATTTACGAGGCGCCGCTCGCCTATCACCGCGCCGGGCTCGATCAGGCGGTGCTCGATGCCTTTGGCATCTCCCCCGCGCCGCGCCCCGACATGGGCCGCTGGGAAGATGTGATGGACCGGCTGAGCAATGCCGAGGGCGAGGTGCGGGTGGCGATCGTCGGCAAATATGTGCAGCTTGAAGACGCCTACAAGTCGATTGCCGAGGCGCTGACCCATGGCGGCATGGCCAACCGGGTGCGGGTCAAGGCCGAATGGATCGACGCGGAAATCTTTGAACGCGAAGACCCCGCCCCGCATCTGGAGAATTTCCACGCCATTCTGGTGCCCGGCGGCTTTGGCGAGCGCGGCACCGAGGGCAAGATCCGCGCCGCGCAATTTGCCCGCGAAAAGGGCGTGCCTTACCTTGGCATTTGTCTGGGAATGCAGATGGCGGTGATCGAGGCGGCGCGCAACTTGGCCGGCGTGGCCAATGCGGGGTCAGAGGAATTTGACCACGAGGCCGGAGAAAAGCGTTTTACCCCCGTGGTTTACCACCTCAAGGAATGGGTGCAGGGCAATCACCGCGTGGAGCGCAAGGTCAGCGATGACAAGGGCGGCACGATGCGGCTGGGCGCCTATTCCGCCGCGCTGAAGCCCGGCTCGAAGGTGGCCGAGGTTTACGGTGCCACCGATATCGAAGAGCGCCACCGCCACCGCTATGAGGTCGATGTGAAATATCGGGAAAAGCTGGAAAGCTGCGGGCTGGCCTTTTCGGGCATGTCCCCCGATGGCCGCCTGCCCGAGATTGTCGAGCATCAGGGCCATCCCTGGTTCATCGGCGTGCAGTTCCACCCGGAGCTGAAATCGAAACCCTTCGCGCCGCATCCGCTGTTTGCCGGTTTCGTGAAAGCCGCGCTGGAGCAAAGCCGCCTCGTCTGAGGCACCACGCAGGGGATCCGGTTGCGCCCTTGGCCGGGCGCCCGAAAGGGGGGCTGTCTGCCCCCCTCTTTGCTTTTGCAAAGCAAATTCACCCCCCGAGGATATTTTTGCCAGCTCGAATGAAAACGCCCGGCTCTTGCCTCAGAGGGGAGGGAGAACCGGGCGTTTCGACCTGGACAGTCATCGGCGTCCCCGCCTGTACCGTGGGGCCATCTTGCGCGGTCATGCTTAAAATGCGGTTAATGCGCTTGAGCGGGAGCAAGCATCCTCTGGAGGCGCGCGGCCCGTCATTCTGCGCGCCCCCTGCCCGCTTTGGCAAGCACAAGCACCGCCGCACCGGGCAAACTGGCAGGCGCCGTCACGGCGCCATTGACGCCACGATTTGCCCCGCTAGCCTGTGGCCAGCTTATTCAGGAGATGGTCATGCGTGACAACAGCTGGGAAAAGAAGGCCGACGAGTTCAGCCTTTACGGGTTCACCGATCTGCCGTCGGTGCATGAACGCGGCACGGTGGTGCTGACCCATGGCAAGGGGCCTTACGTTTTTGACGTGCATGGGCGGCAATATCTGGATGCCAATTCGGGGCTGTGGAACATGGTGGCGGGGTTTGACCACCCCGGTCTGGTGAAGGCGGCGCAGGATCAGTTTGCCCGCTTTCCCGGCTATCACGCCTTCTTTGGCCGGATGTCGGATCAGACCGTGCTGCTTTCGGAAAAGCTGGTCGAGGTGTCACCCTTTGCCAGAGGTCGGGTGTTCTACACCAACTCGGGCTCTG
>CAZPWV010000083.1:0-8529 GCA_964590825.1 uncultured Rhodobacter sp.
GCTGGCCCTGCCCACCGACCGGGTGCGGCTGCCCACCGAATCGGAACTGTTCCTGTTCGGCAAGACCGCCGGTTCGGCGCCCAAGAGCGGCGCGGCGGCCGAAGTCGCCAAGCAGGACTTTTCGGGCTCCTATGGCTATGTGATGGAGTGAGCCGATGCAGCGGAAAGGCCATGGAATGCGTTTTGGGGTGATCGTGGTGGCGGCGCTGGCGCTGGCCGGCTGCAACACGCAAAGGTTCCATTCGGAGGTGGGGGCGGAATACGAGACCGGCGGTTTCGGCAATGCCACGATGAACAACACGCTGGTGATGAATGGCCAGCGTGACTACGTCATCAGCCTGACCCAGAAATTCGCCGCCGATGTGCCCAATACGGTAAATTTCGCTTTCAATTCGGCGGTGCTCGATGGCCCGGCGCAGATGGCGCTGGCACAGCAGGCCAACTGGATCCGGCAATTCCCCGAGGTGCGGTTCCGGGTGTACGGCCATACCGATCTGGTCGGCTCGGACGGTTACAACAAGGCGCTTGGCCTGCGCCGTGCCAAGGCGGTGGTCAATTACCTGACATCGCAAGGCATTTCGCGTTCGCGGCTGGAGGCTGTGGTGTCTTATGGCAAGACCCAGCCGCTGTTCTATACCCCCGAACCCAACGCACAGAACCGCCGCACCGTGACCGAGGTGTCGGGTTTCGTCAAAACCGCTCCGCATTTGCTGAACGGAAAATATGCCGAGGTGATCTTCCGCGACTATGTGGCTTCGGGCACGGCGCTGCCGATCACCGATATTGCCGGCGTGGGCGACGGCGGCGCGCAGTAACACGGCCTGTGAATGATTGTGCGGGCGGGTCCGGGCCACCGGGCCCGCCTGTCGTTTGTCGCCTTCTGTGCCCCAGGTTGGGCCCGGCGGCGGGGATCGTCTCTCAATACCCCACAATTGGAACAATCCGGCCCCAATGTCGCCCAGATTGAGCGCGAGTTTGGCAGGAGCAGGAAAAGGCACGGCCTCTGAGTCGTGTCCGTTTCGCGGCTGTGTCCGGGCCTATTCACCCCTGCCGGGCAGCGCCGCGCGATGTGTAACAAAGGACCGAGGCAATGAGTGCAGCAGCAATTCTTTCTCCCGAGCCCGCGCCGATCGTGGCCTGCACGGTTTCGCGCGATGTTTCGAATTTCGACCTTCTCATCGAGGACATGGAAGCCGAGCTTGGCGAAAGCTGGGGTGACCTGAGCTTTGAAGATGCGGTGGTCTTTCTGAACCAGCCCGATGCCGACACGCTGGAATTCGTCGCTATCGCGGTGGATGGCGAAGACGAAAACGACCTGGCGCGGATCTCGGGTATCATCGCCACCGCAAAGGAAAAAGGCATTCGGGTGATCCTGATTGCCGAAGAGGTCAGCCCGATTGCGCTGCACCAGTTGTTGCGGCTGGGCGCCGATGATTTCGTGCCCTATCCGCTGCCCGAAGGCGCGCTGCACGAGGCGATCGAACGGCTGGGCCAGTCCGATGCCGCCCCCGAGGTTCCGGCCCATGCCGCCACCCCCACCTTCAAGGCCACCGGCGGGCGCGATGGTGTGGTGCTGCCGGTGCATGGGCTTTCGGGGGGCGTGGGGGCCACCACCTTCGCCGTCAATCTTGCCTGGGAACTGGCCAACCCCGAGCCCGACAAGAAAAAACCGGTCACCCCGCCGCGGGTCTGCCTGCTTGATTTCGACTTTCAGTTCGGCTCGGCCTCGACCTATCTGGACCTGCCGCGCCGCGATGTGGTGTTCGAGATGCTGCAAGACACCGCCCATATGGATGCCGAAAGCTTCAAACAGGCGCTGCTCAGCTTCAACGACAAGCTGCATGTGCTGACCGCCCCGCCCGACATGCTGCCGCTGGATTTCGTCACCGGCGAAGACATCGAGCGCATCATCGAGATGGCACGGGCCAATTTTGACGTCGTGGTGATCGACATGCCCAGCACCGTGGTGAGCTGGACCGAAACCGTGCTGAGCCATGCGCATCTCTACTTTGCGCTGATGGAACTCGACATGCGCTCGGCGCAAAACACGCTGCGGATGATCCGCGCGCTGAAGGCTGAAAACCTGGCAGTGGAAAAACTGCGCTTCGTGCTGAACCGGGCGCCGAAATTCACCGATCTGACCGGGAAATCCCGCGTCAAGCGGCTGGCCGAAAGCCTTGATATCGCGCTCGAGGTGCAACTGTCCGATAGCGGGCGTCTGGTGACCCAGGCCAATGACCACGGCCTGCCGCTGGCGCTTTCGGCGGCCAAGGCGCCGCTGCGCAAGGAAATCCAGAAACTGGCGCAGTCGATCATCGAACTGACGAGCGCCGCCGAGGCCGCAACGGCCTGAAACGTCCCGACCGGAGGAACTTGAATGTTCTCGCGCTACAAGAAAACCGCCGCCGCCCCTGCGCCCCTGGCCCGCATGGCCGCGCCCGCCGCCGTGGCGCAGCCCGCCCCCGGCGCTGAGCCCGCCAAACCGGTGGTGCAACGGCGCGTGATTGCCGCAGCCGGTGCCCCGGCCCAGGTGGTTGCGGCCGACAAGGACCGCAAACGCAAGGAACGGATGAGCGATCTGAAGGTCGAACTGCACAAGCGGCTTTTGGAAAACCTCAACCTTGCGGCGCTGGAACATGCCTCGGAAAATGACCTGAAAGCCGAAATCGCGGCGATCTCGGGCGAGGCGATGACCGAGCTTTCGGTGGCGCTCAACACCGCCGAGCGGCAGGTGCTGCATCAGGAACTCTACGACGAGGTGATGGGGCTTGGCCCGCTCGAGCCGCTGCTCAAGGATGAAACCGTCTCCGATATTCTGGTGAACGGGCCGCAGCAGATCTTTGTGGAACGCGGTGGCAAGCTGACGCTGACCGATGTGACCTTCAAGGATGAAAAACACCTGCTGCGGATCATCGACAAGATCGTTTCCGCGGTCGGCCGGCGCGTCGATGAATCCAACCCCTATGTGGACGCCCGTCTGGGCGACGGGTCGCGTTTCAACGCCATGGTGCCGCCCGTTGCGGTCGATGGCTCGCTGGTTTCGATCCGGAAATTCAAGAAAGACAAGCTGGGCATCGACGATCTGGTGCGTTTTGGCGCCTTTACCGAGGAAATGGCCGCCTATCTGCAAGCCGCCGTGGCGACCCGGCTGAACATCATCGTTTCCGGCGGCACGGGCTCGGGCAAAACCACCACGCTCAACGCGCTCTCGAGTTTCATCGACAATGCCGAGCGCATCCTGACGATCGAAGACACCGCCGAATTGCAGCTTCAGCAAACCCATGTGGGCCGGATGGAAAGCCGTCCGCCCAACGTTGAGGGCAAGGGCGCGGTCACCCAGCGCGACTGTCTGCGCAACGCGCTGCGGATGCGTCCCGACCGGATCATCGTCGGCGAAACCCGTGGCGAGGAGGTCATCGACATGCTGCAGGCGATGAACACCGGCCACGACGGCTCGATGACCACGATCCACGCCAACAACGCCCGCGACGGGATTTCGCGGCTTGAAAACATGGTCGCCATGGCCGGCATCGAAATGCCGCTCAAGGCGGTGCGCAGCCAGATCGCCAGCGCCGTCAACCTGATCGTGCAGGCAAGCCGGCTGCAAGACGGCTCGCGGCGAATGGTGTCGATCACCGAACTCACCGGCATGGAGGGCGATGTGATCTCGATGCAGGAAATCTTCCGCTACGAGCGCCTTGGCCTTGCCCCCGATGGCAAGATCATCGGCCGCTTTACCGCAACGGGCGTACGCAGCCACTATTCGGACCGGTTCCGGCAGTGGGGCTACGACCTGCCCGCCTCGATCTATGAACCCGTGCAGGACTGAAAAGGGAGATCGTTGCCATGATTATCTCGCCCACACCGATCATCTACGGGCTGATCTTCGTTGCCGTGCTGCTGCTGGTCGAAGGCATCTATCTGCTTGTTTTCGGCAAGTCGATTTCGCTCAACGCCAAGGTGAACCGCCGCATCGACATGCTCGAAAAGGGGCAGCGGCGCGAACAGGTGCTGGAACAACTGCGCAAGGAAGCCTCACAGCACCTGAATGCCAAGGGCATTCCGCTTTATGCGCTGCTCGCCACCAAGGCGCAAAAGGCCAATATCGCTTTTTCGCCGCTGGCGCTGGTCGGGGTGATGGGGCTGGTCTCGTTCTTCGCCTTTCTGGGCCTGACGCTGGGCACGCAGGCCTCGGCCCCGGTCCGCGCCGCGCTGGCGGTGCTGATGGGGGTGGGCGGGGTCTATTTCTGGGTGTCGAGCAAGGCCTCGAAACGGCTCAAGCTGGCCGAAGAGCAATTGCCCGATGCGGTCGAATTGATGGTGCGCTCGCTTCGGGTGGGTCATCCGCTGGCCTCGGCCATTCAGGCGGTGGCCAAGGAAATCCAGGATCCGCTGGGCACCGAATTCGGCATCATCGCCGACGAGGCCGCCTATGGCCGCAATGTGGTCGAAAGCCTGCGCGACCTGGCCGAACGGATGGACATGCAGGATCTGCGTTTCCTTGCAGTGGCGGTGTCGATTCAGCAAACCTCCGGGGGCAACCTGGCCGAGGTGCTGGAGGGGCTGGCCAAGGTGATCCGTTCGCGGTTCCGGCTGTTCCGCCGGGTGCGGGCGATCACCGCCGAGCCGAAATGGTCGGGCATCTTCCTGTCGGGCTTTCCCATTGCGGTGATGGTGACCATTCAGGTCATCGCGCCCACCTATTACGACGCCGTCAAGGACACCCCCGCCTTCATTCCGGCCGCATTCATCGTCTTTACCCTTCTGGGCGCAAACATGCTGTTCATGAAGGTCATGACCACGATCAAGGTTTAAGGAACGCGCCATGAGCGACATCATTGCGATGCTCACCCAGACATTGGGGCCGCTGGGTCCGGTGATTGCCCTTGCCGCGCTGGGCGGGGTGATGGTGCTGGCCACCCTGCCTTCGATGCTGCGCAAACGCGAAGACCCGCTGGACAAGCTGCGGGCCACCACCGGGGCCGCACTGGCCGCGGCCAGCCCGGCCGGGGCGAAGAAGCCGCAAAAGCTGCGCAACTCCGCCGGCTCCGACAAGCTGGAGAAATTCGCGGGCTTCCTGGAGCCGAAAAGCAAGGAAGAGATGTCGGAAAGCCGCAAATGGCTGCAAAAGGCCGGCTACCGCGGGCCGAATGCGGTGCGCACCTTCCACGCCATCCAGTTTGCCGGGGCGCTGGGGCTGTTGTTTCTGGGCGTTGCCTATGTGATGATCCAGAATGCCACCAACCCGGTTCCGCTCAATTCGACAGTGGCAATCATGGCGGTTCTGGGCCCTGGCATTGCCGGCTATTACGCGCCCAAACGCTGGGTCAATCAGCGCATCGCGGCCCGCACCGCCGAAATCCAGAACGGCTTTCCCGATGCGCTCGACATGCTTCTGGTCTGCGTCGAGGCAGGGCAGTCGCTCGATCAGGGCATCATCCGGGTGGCGAAGGAACTTGCCACCTCTTACCCCGCGCTGGCCGAGGAATTCGAGACTGTCGCGCATGAGATCAAGGCCGGGCTCGACAAACCCTCGGTGCTGCGGGCCTTTGCCGACCGCGCCGGGGTGCCCGATGTGGCCTCTTTCGTCACGGTGATGATCCAGAGCCAGCAGTTCGGCACCTCGATTGCCGAAGCCTTGCGGCTTTACGGCGCCGACATGCGCGACAAGCGCATCATGCGGGCCGAGGAAGCCGCCAACAAGATCCCGGTGAAGATGACGCTGGGCACGATGATGTTCACCGTGCCGCCGCTGCTCATCATCCTTGTGGGTCCGTCGGTCCATGATATGCTTGAGAACTTCAAGTCGATCGGCCTGTGATCTCATGACGCCTTCGCTTCGCGGCCTGTTTGCCGCCCTCAGCCTGTGCCTTTTGGCCGCCTGTTCATCGGGCGGCCTTGGGGCATCGAAAGACAGCCCCTATGCCCCCGGCGCGGTGCGTGGCGAGGGGGTGGACGGGCTGATTGTCGGCCACCGGCTGATGGCGGCGGGCGAATACGATCTGGCGCTGCGGGCCTATTACCGCGCCGCCGCCGACAAGGGGGCGACGGTCGATGTGCTGTCGGCCATCGGTTCGGCCGACCTCAAGCTGGGCCGGCTCGGGCAGGCCGAACAGATCCTGCGCCGCGCCACCGAAGTGGACGAACGCTTCGTTCCGGCCTGGAACAACCTTGGCGTGGTGCTGATGGAACAGGGCAAGACCGCCGAGGCCGCCAGGGTGTTTCAGATCGCCTATGGGCTCGATAGTGGCTTATCGGACTCGATCCGCGAAAACCTGCGCCTCGCGCTCGCCAAGACCGCGAAACCCAGCTATGATCCGGTGCAGGACAGACCGTTCAAGCTCGTGCGGCGGGGGGTGGGTGAATACCTTCTGCTGACCGAGCAGTGAGGCACGAGCAAAAGGACGCAGCAAAATGCGCCACCCGATCTTTCTGGCCGCCGCCATGGCGGGCACGCTGGCCCTTGCGGGCTGCATGGGAAGCGACAAGGCCGATGTCAGCCGGGCGCTGGAATCGGTCAATGCGATCGACGAGACCAACCTCTCCGACGTCATGCTGACGGTGGGCGACCCGCAAGAGGCGGTGAATTATTTCAGCCGCACCGCCGCCGAAAACCCCGACCGCATCGATATTCAGCGCGGTCTGGCCAAATCCTATATCCGCGCCGGCCAGCCCGACAAGGCGGCAACGGTCTGGGCCAAGGTGGTCAGCCTGCCTGACGCCACCGCCGATGACCGGGTGGCGCTGGCCGATGCACAGATCCGCTCGGGCGCATGGGAGGCGGCGAAGGCGACGCTGAACACCATTCCCCCCACCCATGAAACCTTTGCGCGCTACAAGCTTGAAGCCATGGTGGCCGACAGCGAAAAGAACTGGAAAAAGGCCGACAGTTTCTATGAAACCGCCACCGGGCTGACCACGCGGCCCTCGGGCGTGCTCAACAACTGGGGCTTTTCAAAGCTGACGCGGGGCGATGCGAAGGGCGCCGAAAAGCTGTTTGCCGAGGCGCTGACGCATGACCCAAGCGCCTTTACCGTCAAGAACAACCTTGTTCTGGCGCGTGCCGCACAGCGCAAATATGACCTTCCGGTGGTCGAGATGACACAAACCGAACGCGCCAGGCTGCTTTATACCGCCGCGCTTTCGGCGATCAAGCAAGGCGATGTGACGATTGGCAAGGGGCTGCTGCAAGACGCGGTCGATACCTCGCCCACCTATTTCGAAGAGGCCGCCCGTGCGCTTGAGGCGCTCGATGCCGGCGTGAAACGAGGCTGAGATGCTGGGCCTCAGCGTGCCGCAGGCGGCGGCGGTGTTTCTGGTCCTGGTCGCGCCAATCTGCGCCTGGGTGGTCTATACCGACCTGAAATTCATGAAGATCCGCAACATGGCGGTGCTGGCGCTGCTGGCGGTCTTTGCGGTGGCGGGGCTGCTGGTATTGCCGCTGGAGGTCTGGGCCTGGCGCTGGAGCCACCTTCTGGTGGTGCTGGGGGTGGGGCTCTTGCTCAACATGGCTGCCGGCGTCGGCATGGGCGATGTGAAATTCGCCGCCGCAAGCGCGCCTTTCTTCGCCACCGAGCCGAGCCATGTGATGATGGTGGTGATCTTGTTGCAGGCCTGTCTGCTGGGGGCTTTCGCCACCCATCGCATCGCCCGTGCCATTCCGGCGGTGCGCGCCGCCACCCCCGACTGGGTCAGTTGGGGGCACCGCAAATTTCCCTTCGGGCTGGTTTTGGTGGGAACCTTGCTGGGCTATCTGGCGGTGGTGGCTGCCACCACCTGACGCTCAGACCGGCCGCGCCATGGCTGCGTGGCGCTGATCGTCCAGAACGGCGGCGGCGCACCACCAACCGGGATGCTGGCGGGCAATCGCCGCTTTGGCGGCCACCGCTTCGGCCTCGGTCGCAAACAGCCCGAAACAGGTGGCCCCCGAACCCGACATCCGCGCCAAGGCACAGCCCGCGCTGGCCGAAAGCACCCCGAGAACCGTGGCAATCACCGGCGCCAACGCCACCGCAGGGGCCTGCAAATCATTGCGCTGCCGCGCAAGCCAGGCAATGCAATCGGTCGCTGTGGCAAAGGCCGGGATCTCGGGCAGTGGCGGGTTTTCCTTTTGTGTCAGGGCATTGAACACATCCGGCGTGGCCACCGCCAGGCGCGGATTGACCAAAACCGCCGGCAGAGGCGGCAAGACAACGGGGGTGATGTCTTCGCCAATGCCGCGCGTGCGGGCGGGCCGGGGCACAAGGCACATCGGCACATCGGCCCCCAACCGCTCCAGCCCCTCGGGCAGCGCCGCCGCTGCGGCGTGCAGCGCCGCCAAGCCGCGCAGCACCGCCGCCGCATCCGACGAGCCGCCGCCAATTCCCGAAGCCGCCGGCAGGTTCTTTTGCAGCACGATCCGCGCGCCCCCCGTCGCCGCGCCCCCCGCCGCCGCGCCCCAAAATGCCGCCGCCCGCAGCACAAGGTTATCCGGCCCCGCGGGCACCGCCGCCGCCTCTGGCCCAGTCAGGGCAAGCGAAAACCCCATGG
>CAZPWV010000084.1:0-852 GCA_964590825.1 uncultured Rhodobacter sp.
CTTCACGCGTACGGGCAGGCCCGACGCACTGGCCCCCACCGCCTCGGCCAGCGACTTGAGGAAGTGGTTGACCGAGTTTTCCACCACCAGCGGCTGGTCGGCGACCTTGTGCAGGGTGATGCCCAGCGGCAATTCCGCCTCGATCCGCGCCATCAGCGCGTTCAGTTCGGCGCCGAATTCCAGAATGTTGGCGCCCTGTTTCATCCCGACGATCAGCCCCACCGCCGGCTGGCCGTTGAAACGGAACAGCGCGCTGGGCGGGTCGGCGTAGCCGGCCGACACCGTGGCCACATCGGCCAGCGTAAAGAAGATGTCGCCCACCCGCAGCGGCGCGGCGGCAAGATCCTGGGCATTGGCAAAACGCCCCGACATCCGCACCGCGATCAATTCATTCCCGGTGCGGATGATCCCCGAGGGCACGATGGCATTTTGCGCCGCCAACGTGCCCAGCACCGCCGATTGGTCGAGCCCCAGCGCCGCCAGCTTGCGGGCGGAAAACTCCACATGCACCACCGGTGCCTGCGTGCCGATCAACTCGACCTTGCCGGCATCGCGCAGCGTCAGCACCGCCGAGCGCACCGCCTCGACCCGGTCCTTGATCTCCTGTGGCGAAAACCCGTCGGAGGTGAAGGCATAGATCGAGCCGAAGACATCGCCGAAACTGTCGTTGATGTAGAAACCGGCAAATTCGGCGGGGAATTCGGGGCGGATGTCGGTCATCATGTTGCGGACCTTGAGCCAGGTCTGCGTCACCGCCGCACCGCGCGTTTGCGGCGTCAGTTCCACATAGACCACGGCCCGGCCCGGAAAGGTCTCTGACCGGGTGAATTTGAGGTTGGGCAGTTCCTGCAG
>CAZPWV010000084.1:862-7569 GCA_964590825.1 uncultured Rhodobacter sp.
CTCGCCCAGGCTCGCCAGCACCACCGCCACCATGCCGGCCAGGCCGACGACGACAACCAGGGCCGAGACCGCGAGCAGCGCGCGCTCGGCGATGCCGACCAGGTCCCACAGTTGCTGCAGGGTGGCACCGGGCAGGATGGCGGTGATGATCGCCACCTTGATGGTGAAGGACGGGTCTTCCTCGCGGCCGAGGTTGCGATAGGCCAGCACGCCGGCCAGAAGCGAGACGATGATGAGATACCACACCATCGAGCGGTGCCGCAGCGCCCAGTCGGACAGATTGAACTTCATGGTGCGACCCTCGCGCCCAGGTGTTGGCCTTCTTGCACCGATGCGATGCCGCGAATGAGCACCTCGTCGCCCTCGGACAGCCCGGCGGTTATCACCACCCGGCCGCCCAGCGGCTGGCCCAGTTCGACCGCCACCGCCTCGGCGCGGCGATCGGGGGTGACCCGCCAGACCGTCTTTTGGCCCTGCCGGTCGAATACCGCCGCGAAAGGCAGCGTCAGCAGCGGCGCATCGGGGCGGTCCAGCCGCGCCGTGACCAGGGTGCCAAGGCGCAGCCGCGCCCCCTCGGGGTCGAGCGCGATGCGCAGCCGATGCGCCCGTGTCGAGGCCGCCGCCACCGGCTCGATCAGCCGCAACCGGCCGCCCACCTCGGTGCCGCCTTCGCCGCGCGGCGCGATGATGAACCGCGCCGCCTCGGGCAGCACCGCCAGCACCTCGTCGGGAACGTCGATCACCGCTTCGCGCCCGGCTCCGGCGCCCTGCGGCTCGGTGGCCAGACGCAGCACCGGCGTGCCGGGGCTGACCGTCGTGCCCGGTTCGGCCAGAACCGCGCTGATGACCCCGTCGGCCGGGGCCGAGAGCGTGCCGAAACGGGCGGCGTCGCGGGCGCGGACCAGATCGGCGCGGGCGGCCTCGGTGGCGGCGGCGGCGGCTGAGGCCTGCGCCTGCACCGCCTCGAGCGTGGCCTCGGGCGCCACGCCGCGGCGGAACAGCTCTTGCGCCCGCGCCAGGCCCTGCGCGGCAAAATCGGCCCGCGCGCTGGCGGCGCGCAGCCCGGCCTCGGCGGCGGCGACATCTTCGGCCAGGGTGATCTGGTCGAGCGTGGCCAGCACCTGCCCGGCCCGGACGGTATCGCCCAGGTTCACCGGGCGGGTGTCGATGCGCCCGGAGGTCTGAAACCCGAGCAGGGCCTCGACCTCGGCGCCGATCACGCCGGGAAAGCCGCGCGCCGCAACGGCGGCGCCGGTGACGATCTCGCTGACCACCGGACGCACCGGCAGCGCGGTTGCGCCTTCGGCGCTGGCGGTCGATGTTGCCGCGCCTTCGGCGCTGGCGGTGGCTGTTGCCGCGCCTTCGGCGCTGGCGGTGGCGGGGGCGGCCAGCAGCGCCGCCACAAGTGCAAGTTTCAGCACGGTGTTCATTGGCTGGCTCCCACCGGCGCGACCTTGCGGCCGGGATAGAGCAGATGCGCCCCCGAGGCCACCACCACTGCGCCCTCGGCCAGGCCCTGCGCGATTTCGAGCCCGGTATCGCTGTAGCGCAGCACCCGCACCGGGGCGAGTGCGACACGCTGGCTTTCGGGATCGACGGTCCAGACCGCCGCGCCGCGGCCATCGCTGACCAGCACCGACCAGGGCAGTGCCATCGCCGAGCCATAGGGCAGATCGAGCCGGCTGATGACCGCCGTGCCAAGGCCGGGGCTGGCGGCATCGGCGTCCAGCCGCGCCTTGACCCGCACCGAGCCGCTGGCCCCCGCCACCAGCGGCGCGATTTCGGTGACCGTGGCGCCAAAGGCCGGGGCGTTGCCCTCGACCGGGCGCAGGCTGACCTTCTGGCCGCGGAAACGGTCCAGTTCGGGCAGGTCGGGAACGTAGAACACCGCCTCGCGCGGGCCATCGCGGGCGATGGTCAGCACCGTTTGCGCGGCGCCGACGATCTGGCCGGGTTCGCCCTCCCGCCCGGTGACGATGCCGTCGGAGGGGCTGTGCAGCGCGGTATCGGCCACCGCCTGCCGCGCCTTGCCCAATTGCGCCAGCGCCGCATCGCGCGAGGATTGCGCCGACAATTCGGCCTCGATCGCGCCATCCAGCGCGGCCTGCGTGGCGGCGCCGCGCTGGGTCAGTTCGGCGGCGCGTCCGCGGGCCTGGCTTGCCTGTGTCAGCACCACTTCGGCGGCGGCAAACTGCGCCTGCGCGGCACGTTCGGCGGCGCGGGCCTGGGTCGGGTCGATCTCGGCCAGAAGCTGGCCCTTGCGCACCCGCTCGCCGACCTGCACGGCGACCGAAACGATGCGCCCACCGCTGCGAAAGCCGACATTGGCCGCCTCGGCCGCCTCGATCGTGCCGGAGAGTTCGAAATGCAGCGTGACCGGCGCGGTGTGGGCGGTGACAAAGACCACCGCAAGCGGCGTTTCGGCATGAAGGCCTGTTCCGCTGCCCGGAGCCAGCACCAGCAGCGCCGCCGTCAAGCCCGCCGCCCCCCGGCGCAGGGCCGGGCTGAGCGCCCGAGCCAGGGCGAAGCGGGGGCGGATCGGGGCGAAGATGTGCCGCAAGGCAGGGGAGGGGGGGTAATGCATGGGGTCCTCGATAGCTGCCCAAGGGGGCAGTCGCCTTGGATTTAACCGATTCGGGAAAGACTTGCGCGAAAAGATTGATGCCCGGTGAAGCTTTACCCGCCGTCAGCTCCCCGGTCAAAGCGCGCCCCCCCCCGCGAAAGCACCGCTGGACGATCTGTCGCGCCCGTTGCGGTGGTGGCGCTGCGGTGGTGGCGCTGCGGTGTTGGGGCATTGTGGGGCGGGGGCGGCATCGGAGCGATTGGCGCCATCGGCCGGCCGCCTTGCGACCGAACCCGGCCAGCGGAAACACGGTCGGCGGATCGGTCGGCGGATCGGCGGTCGGCTTTGGGCAATCGGCAGGGGCGCGCCCGCAACATCGGCGGGGGCCATCTGCAAGGCGATGGCGCCCAACCGCCGCCGAACCAAAGCCGCCCAAGCCCCTGATGGCGCCTGGCCCCTGATGGCGCCTGGTTTGTGATCTGAACGGGGAAAATGGTGCTGCAAGAGAGGATTGAACTCTCGACCTCTCCCTTACCAAGAAGCGGGCCGCCAGTTTCCCGGGGTATCCGCAGGGCTCCGCGCATTGCCTTACACCGTTTACTTACAGGCACTTGGGCGCTATAGTCGGCTCCGGTGGTAAAGGCCCGTAACGCCGAATAGCCCACCAATCCGTTACCCCGCCGTTACCCCGGAGCCTGCCATGAAAAAGAAGCTGACCGAGATTGCCGTCCAGAAGCTCGCACCCGAGGCGGGCCAGCGGCTTGAGGTTTTCGACACCCTGACCCCGGGCCTTGCGCTGCGCATCACCGAGGGCGGGAAGAAAAGCTGGTCGGTGATGTATCGTGTCGCGGGCCGGGGCGACGGCGGCAACCGGGGCGCGCTGCGCCGGATGACCCTCGGGGCTTATCCCCTGATCGACCTGAAGGCGGCGCGCGACAAGGCGCGGGCTGCCATCGACCTTGCCGACCGGGGCGACGATCCTGCCGACCAGCGCAAGGATGAACTGCGCCAGAAGGGCGAGCGGGTGTTCGAGGTGATCTGCGCCCGGTTCATCGAACTTCACGCAAAGGCCCACACGGTGAAGTGGCGCGACACGGAACGGCTGCTGAACACCTATGTCGTGCCGGAATGGAAGTCGAAGCCCATCGACACGCTGGACCGGGCGACGGCGCACGAGTTGCTTGACGAGATTGCGATGCAGCACGGGGCTGGCGCGGCGCGTGAGGTTCGGAAGCACATCACCAAATTCTTCAACTGGGCCGTTGACCGTGGACTGCTGACCGCCAGCCCAGTTGCCGGGATGCGCCGCCCCGAACTGGGCTATGTCGCCCGCGAACGGGTGCTGACGATGGACGAGCTCAGGGCGATCTGGGCTGCCGCCGACAAGATGGGCTACCCCTTCGGCCCGATGGTCCGGCTCCTGATCCTGACGGCGCAGCGGCGGGCGGAGATTGCTAACCTTGAACGCGGCTGGCTCCTGACCGGCCAGCAGGCTTTCGAGGTCCCGGCCAGCCACTATAAGACCGACCGCCCGCAGGTGGTGCCGCTGTCGGCCCCGGCACTGGCGATTGTCGAGGCCCTGCCGCAGACCAGCGGCGATTTCCTCCTCTCGACCACGGCGGGCAAGGTGCCTGTCTCGGGCTTCTCGAAGGCCAAGGCGCGCATCGACAAGCTGTCGAAGGTCGAGGGCTGGACGCTGCACGACCTTCGCCGGTCTGCCGCCACCCATATGGCCCGCCTCGGCATCCCGCAGGAGCATATCGAACGGGTGCTTGGCCACGCGATTGAGGGGGTTGCAGGGACCTATAACCGCTATTCCTACCTGGACGAAAAGCGGGCTGCGCTTGAGACGTGGGGGGCGCTGTGGAAGTGATGGCTCACCCGTCGCTCCGCCGCGCAGACGTGATCCGCGCCCGCCACGCCTACCGCAGCATTGTTGACCTGCCGGAGATTGAGCGCATCACGGTTGAGCTTTTCGGGGAGGGTGTCGTGTCTGCGCCCCACACCCTTGCCCCGAGGAAGGGGCCGAAGGGAGCGGCGCAGCGGATTGCCGAGATTTGGGCCAAGATGACGCCAGCCGAACGCGACCACTTCCATCAGGTCTTGGTGGCGCAGGTGGGCGAAGTCACTGACACACTGCCGGTAGACGTGGGGGCGGCGGCGCGCCAGATCATTGAGGCTCAGGCGGCGGGCCGGGTGGGCGACACCCGCGACATTCCCGGGCTGCGTGAAGCCGTCTTTGAACTGGCGAGGTGCTGGGCCGAACGCGGTGGCCCGGTGGTTGTCGGAAACCCGCACCGCGACACCGAACGATGGAAGCCCTACCCGCTCCTGATGTTTGCCGTCGCGGGTGTCCGGTGGGCGATGCCGATGGAGTATCGGCGGGCCACCAGTGACCCCGGGGGGCGGCGGCAACTGCTGCACAAGGACGTGCACGGCCAGTTGCGGGCGCTCTGGGAGAACGGCCAGCTCAAGGCCCTGCGTCAGGCCGTAGCGGCAATGCAGCCGGTTTCCGGCTCCGAATAGCGCGACCGACGCAGCCCGCAGACCCGCGTAGCCTCCCCCCAGATGACATTATATCCGGGAGACGACGCGATGCAGACCAAAGACACGCTGTTGACGATTGAGGAGGTCGGGTCGCGCATCCGCCTCTCCAAGCCGACCATCTACAAGCTGATCCGGGAGGGCAAGTTCCCCCAGCAACTCCACCTCTGCGCCAACAAGGTCGCGTGGCTGGAGCGGGAAGTTGACGAGTGGCTGGCATCGCGGGTGGCGGCGCGATGAAAGAAGCCCCAACCTGCGGTGAGCAGGCCGGGGCCGAGGGAGACGGTGACTTGCTGAACACCGCTACTCTACCCGATCCCGCCCAACCCGCCGAACTGAATCCCTTGTTGACCGCCGCGCGCGGATACCTTGGCCGTGGGCTGGTGCCGATCCGGCTGGGCAACCGGGCGAAGAAGCCGCTCGGCAAGGTGGAGGAGAACATTGTGACGGCAGACAATGCCGCCGCACTACTGACCTATGCCAACCTGAACCTTGGCCTTCGCCTTGGCGCTGATGGTGGTGGCCTCGTGGACTATGACCTTGACTGGCCGGAGGCGCGGCAGCTTGCAGACCTGTTGCTGTTCAACCTGCCGAAGTTCGGGCGCGCAACTGCCCGGGGCTCCCACCGCCTCGTGCGGTGCAAGGCGGGAAAGTTCAAGAAGTTCGACATCCCGGAAATGAAGGGGATGGAGGGCCTGCCCGAGGAACACGCCATCTGCGTCCTTGAGGTCCGGGCCTCCCCGAACAGCCACACGATGGTCCCGCCGTCTGTCCACCCGAACGGTGAGGCAGTCGAGTGGGAGCGCGACACGCCCATCCCCGAGGACAGTGCCGAGGGCATCAACCAGAAGGCGGGCCTACTGGCCTTCCTGTCGGTGTGCGCGCGCTACTACCCGGGGCAGGGCAGCCGGGATGACTTCTGCATGGCATTGGCCGGGGCCTTGCTGGCGGCGGGCCTGCCTGTCGAAGATGCCAACCGCTGCATCATCCGCGTTGCCGAGGTCGCGCGCGATGAGGAGGCCCCCAAGCGCGGCAAGGCGGGCCAGACCGCTGCGAAGGTTGATGAGGGCGAGCCCGTGACGGGCATCCCGCGCGTGGTCGAGATGCTGGGGTTGCCGGAAGCCGTCGCGGGCCGCTTTCGGAAGTGGCTTGGCGTGAGTGATGCGGCGCAGCGGGATGATGGGCGCGTTCAGGTTCACATCGACTGTGGCGGAAGCTGTGGCTGCGGCTGGCCTGCCGATCTACCAGAGCGCGGGTGCAGTCGTCACGCCTGTGCGGCCCAAGGGCGGCGCGCTTCGCCTTGTCGAGGTTGATGCCATCATGATGCAGGAATTCATGACCGAGGCAGTCAACTTCGTGAAAGTTGGGGGCGAAGGCCAGCATGTGCCCGCCTACCCGGAGGAACACTTTGCGAAGGGCTACATTGCCCGGGCGAAGACACACAAATCCCGCCTGCCTGACCTCCGGGGGACGGTCGGACACCCGACGATCCGCCGCGACGGCTCACTGCTTTGGGCAGAAGGCTTTGACCCCGAGACGGGCCTGATCGTGGACTATGGCGGCGTGGCGTTTCCCCCGGTGCCTGATGAACCGACCGAGG
>CAZPWV010000084.1:7579-8521 GCA_964590825.1 uncultured Rhodobacter sp.
CGCGCGGCGCTGGAGGTGTTGAAGGTGCCCTTGAAAGACTTCCCCTTCGTGGAAGGCTCGGCATCCCGCTCAGTGGCGCTGTCAGCGATCCTGACGGCGGTGTGCCGCAGGTCGCTGGACTTCGCCCCTGTCCACGCATTCAATGCCCCGTCGCCTGAAACTGGCAAGTCCCTTTTGTCGGACATTCCCGCGATGGTCGTCACGGGTGTGCCCGCCCCTAAACACGCCCAGGAGCGCGACCCGGAGGAGAACGACAAGTCCCTGTTGGGTGCGCTGATGCAGGGTGATCCGGTCATCGTGATCGACAACGTGGACCGGCCCATTGAAGGCGCGACGTGGTGCCTGATCCTGACATCGCAAGAGTGGGAGAAGCGCGGGCTGGGGGGCAACGCCCAACGCAAGGTGCTGACCAACGTGCTGTTCATTTTCAACGGCAACAACATCGAGTTCCGTGGCGACATGGCAACCCGTGCGGTCATGGCGACGATTGATGCCGGGGTGGAGGAGCCCGGTTCCCGGCCCTTTGATGTGGACCTGCGCGAAGATGTGCCGAGGCGGCGCGGTGAGCTTGTCAGCGCGGCCCTGACGGTCCTTCGGGCGCACGCTGTTGCCGGTTTTCCGGGGAGGCGGCGTGAGGGGCGTTTCGGGGACTGGACGAAGATGGTCCGGGGCGCGCTGATCTGGCTCGGGGAACCGGACCCGTGGGCGACGCAGGTTGGCATTCGCGGGGGTGATTCTGCCCGTGGGGAGGCTGACAGGCTGATGGAGGCTCTGGCGGGGTGCTTTGGGGCCGAAACCTTCGCAGCCCGGGATGTGTGCCTTGAGGGCGGGTGGCACGGCGAAGAACAGACCGAGGCGCAAGAGGCGTTGGCCGCAGCGCTGGACGAGGTTTCGCCTTCGGTGATGAAGCCGCGCGGTGGGCCTGACACGAACAAGGTGGCG
>CAZPWV010000085.1:0-8492 GCA_964590825.1 uncultured Rhodobacter sp.
TCAAACTTTGCCTTTGCCATTTCCGGGCGCCTCTGGTTCGGGGGCCGGCTTCGGCCCGAGTCAATATCGCGCGTTCCCTATTGCGCAAACGTGGAAAAATCAAGCCCGCTTCGCGCGGGTGGCACGCGCGGGTGCGCCTGCGGGAAGGGGGTGGCGGATTTCCCCTCGGATTATGCGCCGCAACCCGCTAGGCTGATGTGGTAGCGCAATTTCCGATGGGGGTAACGATGTCGCTGATGGGAACTCTGGCCAAGGTGGCAATCGGCGTGGCCGTTGCCAAGGGCGTGTCCAGCCTGAGCAAGGGCAGTCCGGCGGGCGGGGCCGGGCGCAGCGCCTCGGCCGGGGGGCTGGGCGATATTGTCGGCGGCCTGCTGGGCGGGGCGACGGGCGGCAGCCGGCAAGGCGGAAAGCCCGCCGGCGGCAGCCGGCAAAGCGGAAAGACCGCCGGCGGGCTGGGGGATCTGCTGGATGAGCTCGGCGGCGCGGGGCGCGGGGCGACGCGCAGCACCGCCACGCGCAGCCGCAAACAGGCACAGCCCGACCTTGGCGGCCTGCTGGGGCAACTGACCGGCGCGGCCGGCAGCGGTGGCACCGGCGGCATCGGCGATCTGCTGGGGTCGCTGGCGGGCATGGGCGGCGCGGGAACAGCGGGGGCGGCCGGCGGCCTTGGCGGGCTGCTGGGCGGTTTGCTGGGCGGCGGCGGGTTGGGCGGCACGCTCAATTCGGCCTTTGCCAATGGCGGAGAGCCCGATGCCCCCCCGGCCCCGGCACAGGAACTTGCGGCGGCGGTGTTGCTCAAGGCGATGATCCAGGCCGCCAAATCCGATGGCCAGATCGACGCCGCCGAACAGGCCCGGCTGCTGGAACGGCTGGGCGATGTCTCTGCGGCGGAAAAGGCCTTTGTGCAGCAGGAACTGGCCGCGCCGGTGGATGTCGAAGGGCTGGTGGCGCAGATCCCCGAAGGGATGGAGGCGCAGGCCTATACGATGGCGGTGATGGCGATCGATCTCGATGCCCAGACCGAAGCGCAATATCTTCACGCTCTGGCCACCGCGCTGGGGCTGGAGCCGGTCGAGGTGAACCACATTCACGACCGGCTGGGCGCGCCCAAACTCTATGCCTGAGCGCGGCGCCGGGGAGAGACCCTCCCCGGCCCGTTGCACGGCTCACAGGCCAAGCACGTCGATCATGTCGTATTGGCCGGGCTTCTTGTCCTGCCCCCAGAGCGCCGCCCGCAAGGCGCCGCGCGCAAAGATGGCCCGGTCGGTGGCGATGTGGCGCAGCACGATCCGCTCACCCGCCGTGGCAAAGATCACATCATGCTCGCCCACGATATCGCCGCCGCGAATGGCGGAAAAGCCGATCGCACCGGGCTGGCGTGCCCCGGCAAGGCCGTGCCGCCCCGATTCGCTGTGATCCGCCAGCACGATCCCGCGCCCCTCCGCCGCCGCCTGGCCCAGCATCAGTGCCGTGCCGGAGGGGGCATCGACCTTGCGGTTGTGATGCGCCTCGACCACCTCGATATCCCAATCGGCATCCAGTGCCTGCGCCACTTTCCGTGTCAGCAGGGACAGAAGGTTGACGCCAAGGCTCATGTTGCCGGCCCGAATCTGCACCGAATGCCGCGCCGCCGGCTCCAGCGCGGCAATGTGTCCGGCCTCGAAACCGGTGGTGCCGATCACATGCACGGCCCGCGCCTGTGCGGCAAGGCGGGCAAATTCCAGCGTTGCCACCGGTGCGGTGAAATCGATCACCGCCTGCGCCCCGGCAAAGGCCACCAGCGGATCGTCGGTGACGATGACGCCATTGGCCGCCCCGCCCATCGCCCGTCCGTAGTCTTGCCCCACCCAGTCGTGGCCGCTGCGTTCGACCGCCCCCACCAGCCGCGCCTTGTCCGAGCTGGCGATGGTGGCGGCCAGCATCCGCCCCATCCGCCCCGATGCCCCGGTGATGACAATGCCCGGCAAGTCGCTCATGGTTCTCTCCTTCGTTTCAGCGCGTTCTAGCCTGCGGCTGCGGGCTTGGCAAAGCCCCGTTGCGGCGGCGCCTGCAAGCGATTATGTGCGGGGAATGGCAAAGAACCGCTTCTCCTCGGGCGAAGGCCCCTCGCAACGGCAGCTCCGCGTGGGCGAGTTGATCCGTCGCACGCTTTCCGATGTGCTCTTGCGTGGCGAGGTGCATGACCCCGACCTCAACCGCATCTCGATCACCGTGGGCGAGGTCCGCCCCTCGCCCGACCTGAAGGTGGCCACCGTTTATGTGGCGCCGCTTGGTGGCACGCTGGGCGGTGAGGCGGCCGAGGTCATGCTGGCCGCGCTGCGCCGCCACACCGGCGAGTTGCGCCACCATGTCGCCAAGGCGATGACGCTGAAATATGCGCCCGATCTGCGCTTTCGCATCGACGAGACCTTCGACCGGCTCGATGAGACCCGGCGGATGTTCTCCGATGAAACCGTGCAGCGCGATATTGCGGCGCGGAGCGACGACGATGAAGCCGATCTGGGCTAGGCTCTTTGCGGCTTTGGCACTGGTGGTGCCGCGGGTGGCGCTGGCGGCCGATCCGTGCCACACTGTCCGCTTCGAGGACAGGCCGTTCACCGTCTGCACCGCCGGGGCGGGGCAAGACCTGCGGCTCTGGCTCCGCGATGCCGGGGGGGCGCTGATCGGCACCCCCGAGCGGCTGATGGCGCAGCTTGGCCCCGGTGAACGTCTGGTCTTTGCGATGAACGCGGGCATGTATGCGCCCGACCGCGAGCCGGTGGGGCTGTTCATCGAAAACGGGGTAGAACGCCACCCCATCGTTACCGCCGCGGGGCCGGGCAATTTCGGCCTGCTGCCCAATGGCGTCCTGTGTCTGGGCGAGCGTCTGTCGGTGGTGGAAAGCCGCGCCTTCGCGGCCCGCCCGCTGCCCTGCCGCCATGCGACGCAATCGGGGCCGATGCTGGTGATCGACGGACAATTGCACCCGCGGTTCCTGCCTGACAGCGACAGCACCCATATCCGCAACGGCGTGGGCGTTTCCGCCGACGGGCAGACGGCCTGGTTCGTCATTTCCGACCGCCCCGTTACCTTTCACCAGTTTGCGCGGTTCTTCCGCGATGCGCTGGGGGCGCCGAATGCGCTTTATCTTGATGGCTCGGTGTCGCGTCTTGTCGTGCCGGCGCAGGGCCGGGCCGATCTGGGCCTGCCGATGGGGCCGATCGTGGGGCTGGTGGCGCGGGATTGACCGCAGCGCCCGGCCAAGCTAGCAGGCAGCCTTGCCAAGAAGGAGAGGCGCATGGGCCGCAAGAAGGGCCGCGAGATTTCCGGCTGGATCGTCGTTGACAAGCCGGCAGGCATTACCTCCACCGCCGTGGTGGGCAAGGTGCGCTGGGCGCTCGACGCGAAGAAGGCCGGTCATGCCGGCACGCTCGACCCGGCCGCAACGGGTGTTCTTGCGGTGGCGCTGGGCGAGGCGACCAAGACCGTTCCCTTCATCACCGATGCGCTGAAATGCTACCGTTTCGCTGTGCGTCTGGGCGCGGCCACCCGCACCGATGACGCCGAGGGGGCGGTGATCGAAACTTCGGCGCACCGCCCCACCGACACCGAGATCGAGGCTGCGCTGGGGGCGTTTCGGGGCGACATCCTGCAAGTTCCGCCACAGTTTTCCGCGGTGAAGGTCGAGGGGGAACGCGCCTATGACCTTGCCCGTGACGGCGTGGAAATGGAGCTTGCCGCCCGTCCGCTCTGGGTGGAGCGGCTGCAGATGACCGCCCGCCCCGATGCCGATACGGTAGAGTTGGAAATGGTTTGCGGCAAGGGCGGCTATGTGCGCTCGGTCGCACGCGACCTTGGCCGGGCGCTGGGCTGCCTTGGTCATGTGCTCTGGCTGCGCCGGGTCTGGTCTGGCCCGTTTGAGGCGGCAAGCGGCCTTAGCATCGACGAGATCGACCGGCTGGCCCGCAGCCCGGACCTCGATGTCCGCCTGTTGCCGCTGGAACTGGGGCTGACCGACCTGCCGCAGGTGCGCGCCACCGCCGAGGGCGCGGTGCGGCTTGGCCACGGCAACCCCGGCCAGGTGATCGCCTCGGGTATCGATTTCGGCACCGAGGTCTGGGTCAGCCATGGCGGACGGGCCATCGCGGTGGGCCGCTACATGGGCGGCGAGGTCCATCCCGAGCGCGTCTTCAACCGGGGCGCCGAATGATTACCCGCCGCCATACCAAGGGCGATGCCCCCTCGGTTGCGGTCTATTCCGATTGCGGCGGCTACCGCTATCTGCTGACCCGCGTCTGGGATGACACCGCGCCACGGGCGCTTTTTGTCATGCTCAACCCCTCCACCGCCACCGAGATGCAGAACGACCCGACGGTGGAGCGCTGCGAACGCCGGGCACGAGCCCTGGGGTTTGGGGCCTTTCGGGTGACCAACATCTTTGCCTGGCGCGCCACCGACCCAAGGGACATGCGCGCCCAGCCCGACCCGGTCGGACCCGAAAACGATGCGGCCCTCCTGCAAAGTCTCGATTGGGCCGCCGGCGAAAGCGACCGAATCATCTGTGCCTGGGGCGCGCATGGGGCGTATCTGGGGCGCGGCCTGGCCGTGGAGCGGCTGTTGCGCCGCGCCGGCCGCCCGCTGCATCACCTTGGCCTGACGCAGGCAGGCGCCCCGAAACACCCGCTTTACATCGGTTATGCGCGGCAACTGGAACTCTGGGCGCCCTGAAACCGCGCCGGGGCCGGTCGGCACCCGAAGAATTAACCATTGCTGAAAAAACATTGTCCCGCCGCCCTTCCGCTGCGGGTTTGTTTTTGTTTGCGCAGGAAATCTGCGCTAGTCTGTCATTGGTAAAGTTTGGGTGGCGGTCATGCTGTTCTTGTCGGGGTTTCTGGGCTTGCTCGTGGCAGGCATGGCGGTCGGGATGATGCCCGGCCTTGGCGAAGCCACGCCCGATGACGGCGATACCCTTGACGACAGCACCGAAACCGGCAGCGACAGCCTTGGCGGCGATGGCGACACGCTCCCCGACGGCGACAACACCGATACCGAAGACACCGGCGCCGACGATACGGCCAACGATGTGTTGCCTGGCGACGAGGGCGACACCGACCTTGACGATCCGGGCCTTGACGATCCGGGCCTTGACGATCCGGGCACCGGCGATACGGATATCGACGACACGGGCACCAGCGACACGGGCACCGACACCAGCATCCCCGGTGGGGATGGCCCCGCACGCGGCCCCTCGCCCGAGGCCACGGATGCGGCGGATATCCTCTGGGGGGATCTGTTCGGCGACATGCTCGACGGTGGGGATGGCGACGATCAGATGAACGGTTACGAAGGCGACGATGCGCTTGCCGGCGGCACGGGGGGCGACAGCCTGCTGGGCGATGACGGCGACGACACGCTGACCGGTGGCGAGGGCGACGACAGCCTTTCGGGCAATGACGATGACGACAGTCTTTTGGGCGAGGCCGGGCAAGACACCCTGTCGGGTGGCTTCGGCAACGACAGCCTCGAGGGCGGCGACGGGGCCGATTCGCTTCTGGGCGGGGCGGGCAGCGATGTGCTTTCGGGCGGGGCCGACAACGACAGCCTGCAAGGCGCCGATGGCGATGATACGCTGACCGGCGGCGAAGGGGCGGATGAACTCTTTGGCGATGCCGGCAATGACCTTCTCGTCGGGCTTGTCGCCGATGGCCAAAACGGTGACAGTGACGGGACGGATTTCCTCAACGGCGGAGCAGGAGCGGATACGCTGATGATGGGAACGGGGGATTGGGCAACCGGGGGTGACGATGGCGACCTGTTCGCGCTGGGCGAATGGATTGATCCGGCCGACCCCGCAACAATTGCCGATTACGATGCCGAGATGGATCAGATCGTCGTGGTCTATGATCCCGACAGCGGCATTGCCCCGCAAGTGACGCTGGAACCTTCGGAAACCGATGGCAATGCCTGGATCGTGCTCAACGGGGTGCGGCTGGCCGAAGTCGTGGCTGCCGCAGACCTGTTGGCCGAAGATGTCCTGCTGATTACACCGCAGGAATTCGGCGCGATCTGAGCGCAACCGCTAGCCCCGGCATCCGCCCCCGCGCAGTTCGGGCTTTTCTTTTCGCGCGACTCCTCCTATATGCGCGCATCCGCCTTGTGCGGAGCCTCCACGGGCCCTGCTGGACGACATCCCGGCCTGCGCCATAACCCTTAGCCAAGGAGACCCCGATGTCGATTACCGTCGAAGACAAGACCCGCCTGATGAAGGAATATGCCACCAAGGAAGGCGACACCGGTTCGCCCGAGGTTCAGGTGGCCATTCTCAGCTCGCGCATTGCAACGCTGACCGAGCACTTCAAAGAGCACAAGAAGGATAACCACTCGCGTCGTGGCCTTCTGATGATGGTGGCCCAGCGCCGCAAGCTGCTCGACTATCTGAAAAAGAAAGACGTGGCCCGCTACACGACGCTGATCCAGCGCCTCGGCCTGCGCCGCTAAGCTTTCCGGTTTTCGGAAACGGAACGCCTGTCGCGCAAGTGGCGGGCGTTTTGGTTTTGACTGGTATCGCGTGGAGTAATCGGCAACTCTTCCTGCGGCAGAGTCGGAGGATAGAGTGCTTTCTGAGGACGTTAAGAAAATACTTATCAAACGAGATATCCCTATCCATCCTGACATGACAGACAGGGAAGCTTGGAACGAAATCTACGCGCTTCCAAAAAGGAACGCCAAACCTCGCCCATCTGTAAGCATTTGTTTCACCGGCTTCGGAGAGACGAGAGCCGAAGAGCTCAAAGGCATTGCGCGCGATCTTGGTTTCGGAGTGAACGCAAGTGTCGTCAAATGCACCACGCATCTGTGCTGCGGCGAGAACGCAGGCCCCAAGAAGCTTGAGAAGGCGCGAGCGCAAGGCATCAAAGTAATCGATGAAGCGCAATTCCATCACATGATGGAGACCGGCGAGATACTTTGATCGTTCTTAGTTGTTCCCAACTCCCCGCTTCCCAAAACCCCTGTTTTCCTGTATGGCCCGGCCATCTGCGACGTGAGGCCAGGCCCCGGGCACATGCAAAGGATAGGGGCGGCGGCAATGGGGCCGCCACGCAAACGGGAGACCCGGAGGGCCGGGCGTGCTCCCACATAGGAACCGCTGAATGTTCAACATCACGAAAAAAACGATCCAGTGGGGCGAAGAGATGCTCACGCTGGAAACGGGCAAGGTTGCCCGTCAGGCCGATGGGTCGGTCATTGCCACGCTGGGCGAAACTTCGGTCATGGCCAACGTCACCTTTGCCCGCGAGGCGAAGCCGGGCCAGGATTTCTTCCCGCTGACCGTGCATTACCAGGAAAAATACTACGCCGCCGGCAAAATTCCGGGCGGCTTCTTCAAGCGCGAAGCCCGTCCTTCGGAAAAGGAAACGCTGACCTCGCGCCTGATCGACCGCCCTTGCCGCCCGCTGTTCGTGCCGGGCTTCAAGAATGAAGTGTTGGTGATGGCCACCGTGCTGTCCTGCGATCTGGTGAACGACCCCGATATCGTGGCGATGATCGCCGTTTCGGCGGCGCTGACCATTTCCGGCGTGCCCTTCATGGGGCCGATCGGTGCGGCCCGCGTCGGCTTTGTCGATGGCGCCTATGTGCTGAACCCGGCCATGGACGACATGACCAAGCTGCGCAACAACCCCGAGCAGCGGCTTGACCTTGTCATCGCCGGCACCAAAGACGCCGTGATGATGGTGGAATCCGAAGCCTATGAGCTGTCGGAAGATGAAATGCTGGGCGCGGTGAAATTCGGTCACGAGGCGATGCAGCCGGTGATCGATCTCATCATCGATCTGGCCGAAGATGCCGCGAAAGAGCCTTTCAACTTTTCCGCCCCCGATTACTCGGCGCTTTATGGCCGCGTGAAAGCCGCGGGCGAAGCCGAAATGCGCGCTGCTTTCGCGCTGAAAGACAAGCAGGAGCGCACCAATGCCATTTCGGCGGCGGTGGATCTCATCAAGGGCAAGCTCTCGGAAGATGATCTGGCCGATGGCAACCTGGGTTCGGCGATCAAGAAGCTGGAATCGGGTATCCTGCGCGGCGACATCATCAACGGCGGCGCCCGCATCGACGGCCGCGACAACCGCACCGTGCGCCCGATCGTGGCGGAAGTGGGCCTGCTTCCCCGCACCCACGGCTCGGCGCTGTTCACCCGTGGCGAAACCCAGGGCCTCGTGGTCACCACGCTGGGCACCGGCGACGATGAGCAGATCATCGACGCGCTGAACGGCAACACCCGGTCGAACTTCCTGCTGCACTACAACTTCCCCCCCTATTCGGTGGGCGAAGTGGGCCGCGTGGGCAGCCCCGGCCGGCGCGAGATTGGCCATGGCAAACTGGCCTGGCGGGCGCTGCAGGCGGTGCTGCCGGCGGCGACCGACTTCCCCTATACCATTCGCGTGGTGTCGGAAATCACCGAATCCAACGGCTCTTCGTCGATGGCTTCAGTCTGCGGCGGCTCGCTCTCGATGATG
>CAZPWV010000086.1:0-8434 GCA_964590825.1 uncultured Rhodobacter sp.
CGGTCCGCGATGACCGGAGGGGCCGACCCGCATGCGCTGGTGCAGGCGCTCGCCGCCTCGCAGATGGCGATCGAAACCGCGGTGACGGTGCGCGACAAGGTGGTGGAGGCCTATCAGGAGATCCTGAGGATGCCGGTATGATGACCGAGGCGCAGCTTTACGACACCCTGCGGCAGGCGCTCTGGACCGCGGTGCTGCTATCGACCCCGTTGCTGACGGTGGCGCTGGTCGCAGGGGTCAGCATCGGCCTGTTCCAGGCCCTGACCTCGGTGCAGGAGATGACGCTGACCTTCGTGCCGAAGGTCGGCGCCATGCTGGTCGTGTTCTGGGTGTCGATGTCGTTCATGTCAACTTCGCTCGTCGAGTTCTTCTCGACGCGCATCATTCCCCTGATTATCGGGAGCTGACGAATGGGCAATTCGATCTACGCCACATTGGCGCGACAGTCGGGCCTGATGAAGGAAATGCAGATCGTCGCCAACAACATGGCGAACATCTCCACCACCGGGTTCCGGCGCGAGGGGGTGCTGTTTTCCGAACATGTCTCCAACCTCGAGGGCGACGGGCCGTCGCTGTCGATGGCCCATGCCAATGGCCGGCTCATCGACATGGAGCAGGGGCCGCTGTCGTCTACTGGCGGCGCGCTTGATTTTGCCATCGAGGGCGAAGGCTTCTTCATGATCGAAACGCCCGACGGCAATCAACTGACACGGGCGGGCAGCTTTCTGCGGTCCCCCGAAGGCGAGTTGGTCACCCCCGAAGGGCATCGCGTTCTCGACAATGGTGGCAGCCCGATTTTCCTGCCGGCGGACCAGGGCGAGGTGACGCTGGCACAGGATGGAACGCTTTCGGCGCGTGGGGCCCCTCTGGCGCAGATCGGCCTTTACATGCCCGAAGATGTGGTCGGACTCAGCCTGCAGGCCGGAACCCGTTTTTCGGTTCCCGAAGGCACGGTTCCGGCCGAAAATGCGCGGCTTTTGCAAGGCTATGTCGAACAGTCCAACGTCGATCCGGTGCTGGAGATATCGCGCATGATCGAGGTGCAGCGCGCCTACGAACTCGGACAGAAATTCCTCGACCGCGAGGATGAACGCATTCGCAGCGTCATCTCGACGCTCAAATAACAGGAGGCCCAGATGCGCGCCCTGCAAATTGCCGCCACCGGCATGAGTGCCCAGCAGACCCGTGTGGAAGTGATCTCGAACAACCTCGCGAACATGTCCACCACCGGCTACAATGCCCGGCGAGCCGAGTTTGCCGACCTGATGTATCAGCAGGCGACGCGGCCCGGTGCAATTACTGCGAACGATGGAACCATCGTGCCGGCGGGGGTTCAGATTGGCCTTGGCGTGCGCCCCACGGCGGTCAGCGTGAACCTCGCGCAGGGCTCGCTGTCGGCCACCGGGGGTGATCTGGATCTCGCCATCGACGGCTATGGCTATTTCGAGGTGACGCTTCCGTCCGGGGCTTCCGCCTATACGCGCGATGGCGGGCTGAAACGGTCGCCCGATGGCGAGATCGTAACCTCCGACGGGTATCCTCTGGTGCCGGGCATCACTTTGCCCAGCGATGCAAGAAGCATCGCCATCAATGCCGCCGGCGAGGTTTACGCCTATTTCACCAATCAGATCCAGCCGCAGCTTCTGGGCGAAATCACTCTGGCGGGGTTCACCAACGAAAAGGGCCTCGAGGCGATCGGCTCGAACCTGTTTCTGGAAACGCCGGCATCGGGAACGCCGCAGGTCTCGGCGCCCGGCGAGAACGGCATCGGCACGCTTCGGCAGGGCTACCTTGAGGAAAGCTCGGTCGATGCGGTGCGCGAGATTACCGAACTCATCAAGGCCCAACGCGGATATGAACTCAACGCAAAGGTCATCACCGCCGCCGACGAAATGCTGGCGGCTACCACGCAGGTGCGGTGATGACCCGTCTTGCCCTTGCGCTACTGTGTGTCGTTCTGGCCAGTGGCCCGGCGCTGGCGGGAACCGTAGTGGCGGCGCGCACCCTGCGCGCCCAGACGGTGATTACCGAACAGGATATCGCGCTGCTGAACGATACCGTTCCGGGGGCCTTGGCCGATCCGCTTGCGGCGATCGGGCTCGAGACGCGCGTTGCCCTTTATCCCGGCCGCCCGATCCGCGCGGGCGACCTTGGCCCACCGGCTATTGTCGAACGCAATCAATTGGTTCCGCTCGCCTATCTGCGCGGCGGCCTGAGCATTCAGACCGAGGGCCGGGCGCTGGATCGTGGCGCCGTCGGCGACTCGATCCGTGTGATGAATGCCGCATCCAAGGCCATCGTCCTTGCCCGTCTCGGGGCCGATGGCACCGCCTATGTCCAACCCCAATGAGAGTATCTTCCATGCGCGCATTGCTGCTTGTCTGTCTTGCCCTGTCGCTTGGCGCCTGCCAAAGGCTTGAACAGGTTGGAAAAGCCCCCGCGTTTACCCCGATCGAGAGCGGCAACGAGTTCTTTGCCATGAGCACGCAACCGATGCCCTCCGACATGGGCCTCGCCACTGTCGCGCAGGAGGCCTCGCTGTGGTCGGGAAATCGCGGCTCGCTTTTGGGGGACCGGCGCGCCGCAACCCGTGGCGACATCCTGACCGTTGTGATCGAGATCGATGACAAGGCGGAAATCTCCAACTCCACCGGGCGTTCACGCAGCGGATCGGATTCGATGGGCGTGCCATCGATGTTCGGCATTCCGCAGCGGATCGACACCAAACTGCCGGAGGGGGCGACCATGGCCGAGGCCTACGAATCGTCTTCATCGCATTCCTATCAGGGCGATGGCTCGGTCGCGCGCAAGGAAAAGCTGACCCTGCGCGTGGCGGCGACGGTGCTGGACAAGTTGCCCAATGGCGTGTTGCGCATTCAGGGAAGCCAGGAGGTCCGGGTCAATTTTGAAGTGCGGGAGTTGATCGTGACCGGCTTTGTCCGGCCCGAAGACATCAGCCGCCAAAACGAGATCACCTACGACAAGATCGCCGGGGCGCGAATTTCCTATGGTGGCCGCGGGCAGATTACCGATGTGCAGCAACCGCGCATCGGCCAACAGGTCGCCGACATTCTCCTGCCGTTCTGAGGTTCCCATGCTGCGCAAGATCCTTCCCGTTATTCTCGCCCTGATCGGTCTCGCCGCCGGGGGGGCCGCAGGGTATTTTCTGCGCCCGCCGCCCGCAACCGAAGCCGCGCCCGCCGCCGAGGGCGAACATGCCCCGGCCGCTGAAGGAAAAGACCACGCGGCAGCCCCTGCCGCAGATGCGGCGCATGGCGAAGGCGAAGAGGCATTGGCCACGTCGGAATATGTGAAGCTCAACAATCAGTTCGTTGTTCCGGTGATCGAAAAGGGGCAGGTCACCTCGCTGGTGGTGCTGTCGTTGAGCCTCGAGGTGACGGTCGGCAGCACCGAAAAGGTCTATGCCGCCGAGCCAAAAATCCGCGATGTCCTGCTGCAGGTGCTGTTCGACCACGCCAATGCCGGTGGCTTCAAGGGATCCTTCACCGACACCGCCAACATGGAAGACCTGCGCCGCGCCCTGCTTGAGACGGTGCGCACCGTTCTGGGCGAGATCGCGACGGGGGTGTTGATTTCCGATATCGTCCGGCAGGATTCCAAGTAACGGCACCGGCCCCGCAAGTGCCAATGATACCGGCGTCCGGCCGCCGTTCGCGGCGCTTGCGCAGGTTATTGTCACATGTGTCGCCAATGGTTCTGACCGGCAGAGCTATGCACTTCGGCCGGGTGCCGGGTCTGATCTATTTCCGGTATTGCGGGCCGCGAATTGTGTGATGGATCGAGCTCTTGTTGTCCGGGGTGCGCTTCCCGGTTCTCCTGCTCGCATGTATTAAGACCGCAGGAACCGTCCCGGACCGGGACGGCACATGGGTGCAACCCGACACCCCCAACCTTGGCCGTCCGCCACTTGACCGGCTGGCTCCGGTGCGCTACCCGATGCCCAAGGTGCCGGGCACCTGCCGCCTGCGGACGCAAGTCACGGTGAAGCCCGGATCACGACGACATCTCACCCTCGAAGCAATTCGCGCGGTGGGCAATGCAGGCTCCCATCCACCCTGAAATGCCTCGTGAGAGGAGTGAGCGATGTCTGTTCGGCACGCTGTCCCGCAGGACAATCCGTTTGTGACCGCCCCCGTCGGGCGGCTGTTTCTGTCGAATGCCCGTCCCGTGGCGGAGGGGACTTTCTTGTTTGCGCGGCTCGCCGGATGCGCCCCGCCGCAGACCTGGAATGTCTCCGGCATGGAGGATGCGGCATGATCGTCGATGACGCGAAGGCGCAGGCAAAAGCCCTGCGCAGCGCCCTTCAGGCCCAGGGCAACGCCATCAGCCATGCCCAGGCATTGGAGCTGGTTGCCCGCCTGCACGGTGCCAAAGACTGGAACACGCTTCATGCCAGACTGGCGCTGCGCAACGCGCCGCCAGAACTGGCGCTTGGCGACCGGGTGCGGGGCCGCTACCTTGGACAGGCTTTTGCCGGCCGGATCATTGGCCTGTCGGGTCCGGCCACCCATCGGCAGATCGAGATCCGTTTCGACCATCCGGTCGATGTGGTCCGGTTCGAGAGCTTTTCGAACCTGCGCAACCAGATCCGCTCGGTGATCGACGAGAGCGGCCGCTCGCATCGCCACACCTCGGACGGGGCGCCGCAATTGATCGTCGAGAGGGAGGGGGGATGACCCAGGCGGCCAAAACAGGCCGGCAGGGCAATGGCAGTCTTGCCCGCTTTGCGGGGTGCCGCCAAATCGAGACGCCCGACCCGCGTCTGCCAGCCACTTTGTTGTTCCCGATCCCGAAGCCGGTTGGCACATCCGGCTTGGCAGATCCGGTCTTCGGCGGGATGGAAATCGCCGTCGCACAACCGGGGCGTGACACGCACCCCCAGGGCGCCCATTCTTGCTGTCGAAGGTGGACCTTGTGCCGATCATGACATACGGTTGGGGCGGTTCGCGCGCTCATGGCGGCGTTTACCCAACGAATATCCTGGAGGATCTACGAATGAAATTCGTCTCTATCAAATCCCTGGCGGGAGCCGCGTTTGCGCTCGGCCTGATGGCGCAGGCGGCTCTGGCGCAGGACATGCAGTTCTACCGGATCGGAACCGGCGGCACCGCGGGCACCTATTACCCGATCGGCGGGCTGATCGCGAACGCGATTTCCAACCCGCCCGGATCGCGCGCCTGCGAAGATGGCGGATCGTGCGGCGTGCCCGGGCTGATCGCCACCGCGGTGGCCTCGAACGGCTCGGTCGGCAACGTGAACTCGATCAACGGCGGCACGCTGGAGGCCGGGTTCAGCCAGTCGGACGTCGCCTTCTGGGCGCAGACCGGCACCGGCATCTGGGAAGGCCAGCCGGCGGTTGAAAAGCTGCGGCTGATCGCCAACCTCTACCCCGAGAGCATCCATCTTGTCGCCAGCAAGGACTCGGGCATCGCCTCGGTGGCCGATCTGAAGGGCAAGCGCGTCTCGCTGGACGAGCCGGGCTCGGGCACGCTGGTCGATGCAAAGATCATCCTGGGCGCCTTCGGGCTGACCGAGGCCGACATCACCCCGGAATATCTGAAACCCGATCAGGCGTCGGACCGGATGCGCGATGGCGCGATGGATGCGTTCTTCTTCGTGGGCGGCTATCCGGCCGGCGCGATTGCCGAACTCTCGAGTCAGCATGAGGTCGTGGTGGTTCCGATCACCGGCCCCGAGGTCGATGCGCTGCGCGGCGAATACACGTTTTTCGCCAATGACGTGATTCCTGCCGGCACCTACAAGGGTCAGGACGCCGAAGTGCCCACCCTCTCGGTCGGCGCGCAGTTGGTGACCTCTGCCGAACTGTCCGAAGAACTGGTCTATGGCATCACCCAGGCGATGTTCAACAAGACAACGCAGAAGCTGTTCGGCAACGGCCATGCCAAAGGCAAGTTCATCACGCTGGAAAATGCGGTTCAGGGGGCGGGCATTCCGTTCCACCCCGGCGCTGAAAAATTCTACAAGGAAGTCGGCGCGATCAAGTGATCGATCCAACCTGAACCGACCGGGAACGCGGCCGCATCAGCGGTTCGCGTTCCCTTTTACCACATGAACTCGTGAGGATACCCAGATGAGTGACAGCCAGCGTACAATGACAGCAGCGGAACTTGCGGCGATCGAGGAACAGTTCGATCCCGAGGCACGTTTTCGCACGGTCATGCGTCCTGTCGCCATTCTGTCGAGTGTGATCCTGTTCGCGCTGGCCTGCTATCACTATTATACCGCAGGTTACGGCATTCCCCGCGCCACCACCCATCGCGGCATTCACATGGGGGTGTCGCTGCTTCTGATCTTTTTCAGCTTTGCCGCGCTGACATCGCGGCGGCACAAGACAACCGGTTTTGTCCTGATGGGTCTGCCGGTGCTGGACTGGCTCTTTGGCATCGCCGCCCTGCTCAGCGCGCTTTATGTGCCCTGGATCTATGACCAGCTTGCCTTCCGCATCGGCAACCCGTTGCAGATCGACGTGGTCATGGGCACGATCTTGCTGGTCACCCTCTTTGAGGCGGTGCGCCGCTCGATGGGCTGGCCGCTGCCGCTGATTGCGCTGATGTTCATCGGATACGCTTATTTCGGCCGCTCGATGCCGGGGATCTTCGTGCATCCCGGCGCGGACTGGACCGGCATCGTCAACCACCTTTATCTCTCGTCGCAGGGCGTTTACGGCACTGCGCTGGGGGTGATTGCAACCTATGTGTTCCACTTTGTGCTGTTCGGGGTGATGGCGCAGCGCATCGGGCTGGGGCAGTTGTTCATTGATCTGGCAACGGCGCTGACGGGGCGCTTTTCCGGCGGGCCGGCCAAGGTTTCGGTGGTGTCTTCGGCGCTGCTCGGCTCGATCTCTGGCTCGTCCATCGCCAATACGGTCACCACCGGCGCCTTGACCATTCCCACGATGATAAAAATCGGGTTTCAGCGCCATTTTGCGGCCGCGGTCGAGGCGGCCTCCTCCACCGGCGGCCAGATCACCCCGCCGGTGATGGGGGCGGTGGCCTTTCTGATGGTGGAATATCTGGGCATTCCGCTGCGCACCATCCTGATTGCGGCCATCGTGCCGGCTTTCATGCATTTCTTCGGCGTGCTGGTGCAGGTGCATCTGGAAGCGAAGCGGCTGGGCATTCGCGGCCTGCGCAAGGAGGAGCTGCCCAATGCCCTGGCGGTGCTGCGGGCAGGCTGGCTCTCGATGCTGCCGCTGCTCTTGCTGGTTTACATGCTGATGTCCGGGCGCACGCCGTTTCTGGCCGCGTTCTGGGCAATCACCGCCTGCATCGTGATCTATGCGATTCAGCGGGTGATGGCCGCGGGGCTGGTCGAAGGGGCCCGCGAGTTTGCGTTCGGCATCTATGAAGGCTTCGTGGCGGGGGCCAAAAGCTCGCTGGCAGTCACGGCGGCGGCGGCTCTGGTGGGGGTGGTGATCGGGGTCGTCACGCTGACCGGCATCGGCTTCAAGATCGCCTTCATGCTCACCAGCGTGGCGCAAGGCTGGGCCGAAAGCACCCATGCCTTCCTCGCCTTTCTGCCGTTCGAGCTGTTCAGCCTGTCCACTCTGGCGCTGCTCTTCACCCTGCTGATGACGGCGGTGGTGTGCATCCTGATGGGCTGCGGCATCCCCACAACGGCCAATTACATCATCATGGTGGCGGTGGCCGCCCCGGTGCTGGGCATGATGAATGTGGAACCTTTGGTGGCGCATTTCTTCGTCTTCTACTACGGCGTGCTGGCCGATGTGACGCCCCCGGTGGCGATGGCGGCCTATGCGGCGGCGGGCATTGCCGGGGCCAATGCGTTCAAGGCGGGCAATACCGCGTTCCGGCTGTCGATGGGCAAGGCGCTGGTGCCGTTCATGTTCGTCTTCTCGCCCTCGCTGCTGCTGGTGACCGCCGGTTTTTCCTGGAGCGCCTTTGCGCTGGCGTTTTCGGGGGCGGTGCTGGGCATCGTTGCGCTGTCGGCGGCGATCACCAACTGGCTGTTCCGGCCCTTGCTGCTGATCGAGCGGATGGTGCTGCCGGTGGCCGCCCTGCTGATGATTGCGCCCGAGGCGATCTCGACCGCAATCGGCGCAACCATTCTGGCGGGGGTGGTCTTGCGTCAGTGGTTTGCGGACCGGGGCCAGACCCCCGCCACCGCCTGACAGATCGGCCAGCGCGGCCCACCCGGCAGCGCTGGCACCCCTTGCCCCAATGCGCGGACGGCGGGGCATCCGGGCGGCCACGAGTTGCGGGCACCGAAGATGCCGGCAAACCGGGATATCGCCCCGAGTCGACCAGGCGGCTCTCAATGCGGGCGTTTTGACGCCGCGCATTTTCTCTGGACAACGGTTTGATTTTGCTAGGAAACGTGGTGCCGCTGAAGGGACTCGAACCCCCGACCCCATCATTACGAATGACGTGCT
>CAZPWV010000087.1:0-4627 GCA_964590825.1 uncultured Rhodobacter sp.
GCGACGCTGGGAATGATGTTCCTGCTCCTGGGGGCGCAGCGCATTCCCACCGAGGGGCGCTCGATTTCCACCGGCATGTCACTGCCCGACGGAACGGTGGCAGATGGCACGTTTTCGGAAGGGTTCCTGATGCTGGGGCGGCATCGGCTGGATCTGGTGGTGCCCGATCTGGTGCCGCTGTCGGTGGTGTTCCTGATCGTCATTGCGATTGCCGTCTGGGTGTTCTTCGAAATGACCCGGCAGGGGCGGCTGATGTATGCAATCGGCTCCAACGCGCAAGCGGCAAGCCTGGCGGGGGCCAATGTCAACCGCTACAAGGTGGTGGCCTACATGATCTCGGGCACGCTGGCCTCGGTGGGGGGCATATTGCTGGCGGCGCGGCTGGGGCGGGGCGATGTGGCCTCCGGCAACAACCTGCTCCTGGACAGTGTGGCGGCGGCGCTGATCGGCTTTGCGGTGCTGGGCGCGTCCAAGCCCAATGCCTTCGGCACCGCCATCGGCGCGCTCTTCGTCGGCATCCTGTTGCAGGGCCTGACGATGATGAACGCGCCCTATTACACACAGGATTTCATCAAGGGGGCGGTGCTGGTCATCGCGCTTGTCTTCACTTTCGCGCTCTCCGGTCGAGGCGGCCGGGGGCGGGTCTGATTGCAACGAACTACCACAACAGAGAAAAGGGGAGGAACCATGATCTCTAGAAGAATCTTCACGGGTCTGATCGGGGCCTTGACGTTGACATCTGCGCTGACGCCGGCGATGGGCTGGGCCGCCGACATGCCCGCGCCCTTCGACAAGGCCGGCGAGGTCAAGATCGCGCTGGTGCGCTATCTCTCGACGGGCGATTTCTTTCAGGCCTATCTGTCGGGCGTTGAAAAGCAATCGGCCGCGCTGGGCGTCGATCTGCGGGTCTTCGACAGCCGTCAGGATGCCGCCCTTCAGGCCGATATGGTCGATCAGGCGATTGCGCTTGGTGTGCAGGGCATCATCATTCAGCACGGGCTGACGGAATCGATGAAGGCCGCGGCACAGCGCGCCGTCGATGCCGGTATCAAGGTGGTGGCCTTCGATGTGAACGTCGAAAATGATGCCATCCCGCAGGTCGAGCAATCCGACCGCGACCTGGCCCGGCTGGCGCTGGAACAGGCCGTGGCCGACAATGGCAACGCCTTCACCGCCGGCTATGTCTATGTGCCCGGCATCGCGCCGCTGGATCGCCGTGACGAGACCTGGAAACAGGTCAAGGCCGACAATGCCGGCATCAAGCAGGTGGCGGAATTCGGCACGCTCGACAACCCGATCGCGAACTCGGTCGCCAACCAGGCGCGTTCGGTGCTCTCGGCGCATCCCGATATCACGGTGATGTTCGCCCCCTATGACGAGTTCGCCAAAGGGGTGAAGATTGCGGTCGATGAGGCGGGCATGACCGGGCAGGTGTCGATCTATTCAGCCGATGTCTCCACCGCCGATATCGCCGCCATGCGCGAGACCGGATCGGCCTGGAAAGCCACCGCCGCCACCAACCCCGCCGTTGTCGGCGAGGTCTCGGTGCGTTCGCTGGCCATGCTTCTGGCGGGCGAAGACCCCGGCCATAACGTGATCGTGCCGCCGACGCTGATTACCCAGGCGATGCTGAACGAACTCGACATCAAGAGCATGGAGGAACTGGGCGTGAAAGCCCCGGCCTTCGCCCATGCCGATGTCGCGGTTCCGGCCTGGATGCCGCTGCCGGCACGCTGAGGCCGCCGCACCCATCGGGGCCGGGGGGCGCAAGCCGACCCCGGCCCCTTTGCCATTTTGCCCAAGGAGGACACCATGCTGAAAGGGATCGACCGGCGCATCGGCGCCGATCTGCTCGATGTGCTGATGCGCATGGGCCATGGCGACGAGATCGCCGTGGTGGACAGCAATTTTCCCGCTCATGCCAGCGCCGCCGAGACGGTTTCGGGGCAGGTGCTGGAGCTGGCGGGGCTGAATGCGCCCGAGGCGCTGGCGCTGATCTGCACGCTCTTGCCGCTCGATCCGTTCGTGCCCGAGGGCGCGCTGTGGATGCAGGCCGATGGCAAGGGCGCCACCCCCGAGCCGGTTCATGCCGAGGCCATCGCGGTGATGGCGGCCAACATGCCCGAAGGCGGGGCGGTGGGGTCGCTGGAGCGGCAGGCCTTTTATGCCCGCGCACGGCAGGGTTTTGCGGTGGTGCGCTGCACCGAAAACCGCGCCTTTGGCTGTTTCATCCTGCGCAAAGGGGTGATTTTCTAACCCCGCTTCGCCGGCTCGTTGCCCGCGTCTCTGGCCCGGCTGCGCAGGGTCTCGGCCGCCTCCAATGCGCGGCGCATCGCGGCGATGCCCTCGCCGATATGCGGCCCCAGCCGCAACAGCGAGCCGCCCAGCAGATAGACCACATCGGGGCCATACATCGCCGCCATTTCGGCGGCGCGTTCGACGCTCATGCCGCCGCCGGGGCTGGGCAGCATCGCCCGGCCCGGCCCCTGCGGGTCGCGGCAGGCATCGGCGATTTGCAGGCATTCGGCGGCGGAAAAGCCAAACCGCCCGCCGACATTGGGAAACACCGAAATATCGGCCCCGGCCAGCCGTTGCAGCGTGCCAAAGATCACCCCGTGATCCATGCCCGTATCGGCGCCCAGCACGAAGGGGCCCAGAAAGCTGGGATGCGCCATCACCGGCAGCGCCAGCGTTGCGTCGCGCGCAATCCGCGCCATCACGCCAAAGCCCAACAGCCCCGGCATCACCAAAAGCCCGTCCGCACCTGCCGTCTTGGCAAAGCGGATATTCGCCTCGATCTCGTCGGGCCCACCCGCCAGCGACGGAAAGTAAAGCGCCTTGCCCCCGGTCTCGGCATTGGCGCGGGCCACGGCGGCGGCGGTTTTTTCCACCCGCTCGCGGAAGGGCGCCATTGGCTGATCCATCAGGCCGTGGTCTTCCTTGATGATATCGGCACCGGCGCGGGCACAAAGATAACCGATCTGCGCCAGCGCATCGGCGGTCAGGCCCTGCGGCTTGAGCACCGGCGCAATCAGCCCGCCCCCCGCCAGCCCACCCCCGGCCCGTCCGGTCAGCGCGCGGATACCGGCAATGCCAAAGCGCGGCCCCGGATGGCGGCGGGCCATCTCGGCGCCCGGATCGACGCCGATCACCCGGATGCCGCGCTGGATCGAGGAGTTGCCGAAGATCACGTTGAAGAATTGCGCCAGTTCCGGCCCGGCGCTGGCGGGGGAATAGCTGATCCGCGCCCGAAACCGCCCCGGCGCCTCGGCCCCGATCTCTTCGACCCGGCCCAGGATCTCGTCTTCGATGAAACCCGCCGGCACCACGTCGCGCGGGATCTCCACCGTCTGCTCGAGCGCGATGGCCTCGGCCCGCGCCTGCGCCGCCGCACCGTCGGCGGCCCAGATGCGATAGGTGACGGAAAAACGCATCAAAGCGCCTCGGCCTTTTGTGCCGAATGCACCGCCTCGACCCGCACCGCAACCAGCGCCGCCTCGTCGATGCCGGTGGGCGCCCCGGTCAGCCGCTCGATCGCCCGCACCAGCGACAACGCATCAAGCCCGTAGTAGCCCATCAGATAGGGCCGCGCGCCGCCATGGGCATAGGTGTCTTGCAGCCCGAGCCGGATCTGCCGCCGCGCCAGCCCGGCCTCGGCCAGCGCCTCGGCCACCATCGAGCCGATGCCGCCGGCGACAAGGTGGTTTTCCAGCGTCACCACGCCATGGCGCACCGCAGCCGCATGGGCCACGATCTGCGCCGCATCAAAGGGCTTGAGCGTGCTCAGATGCAGATGCCGCACCGAGACGCCGGCCGCCGACAGCGCCGCCCCGGCCCGGATCGCCTCTTCGGTGGTGATCCCCGCCGTCACCACCAGAACATCGGTTCCCGCGCTCAGCACCCGCATCTCGCCCAGCACCAGGGGCGTTTCGAACAGCCGGGGCACCGAACCGCGCAGCACCCGGCAATAGACCGGCCCATCGACGCTGTCGGCGGCGGCGACGATGCCCTCTACCTCGGTGGCATCGCCGGTTTCCAGAACCGTCATGTTGGGGATCGTGCGCATCACCGAAATATCCTCGATTGCCTGATGCGTCATGCCGCCCGGCGTAGTGATGCCGGGCAGGAAGCCCATCAGCCGCACCTTGCGGCGCGGATAGGCGATCGAGGCCATCAGCTGATCGTAGGGGCGGCGGTAGAGGAACACGCCGAAGGTGTGGATGAAGGGCCGAAACCCCGCCAGCCCGAGCCCGCCGGCAAAGGACAGCATGTTCTGTTCGGCCATGCCCATCGACAGGAATTGCTCGGGGTGGCGGTCGCGGAAGCCGTCGATCTCGCAGCTCGAGGTCAGATCGGCCGAGAGGCACAGCACCTCGGGGTGGCGCGTCGCGTAATCTTCGAAGGCACGCGCATAGGGGCGGTTGACCATTTCGATCATGGCGGTCTCCTCAGTTGTCGAAGGCGACGGGGGCAATGCCCAGTTCGGCGGCGATGGCCTGGTTCATCTCGGCCCGTTCCGCCACGGATTTGAAGCGGACATAATGCAGGCGCGGGAAACGGCGGTTGAGAAAGCTCATGCCCTGGGTGGGCGAGCTGTGCGCAAGGATAATCAGCGGTCGGCCCGGAT
>CAZPWV010000087.1:4637-5699 GCA_964590825.1 uncultured Rhodobacter sp.
GTTTTGTCGTGCGAGAGGTAATGCTCGCGAGGCGCTCAAGCTTTAACCCTCGAAGTCGGCCCAATTGAGCGTGAGCTTGTCGCCCTTCGCCTTGGGCAGGGCCTTTCGGTCGATTAGCCTACTCTGCACCTCGAAGTCGGCGTCGATCTCGGTCACCACGGCACCGAAATTGCGCAGCTTGGTGGCAATGTCGCCCACCGTCATCACGCTGTCCATGGCGCCGTCGCATTGCTGGCGGTTCACGTCCATCAGCGCCCAGAGATTGTCGATGCCATGATGCGCGGCGGCCTGCACCGCCTCCCAGGTCTGGCCCTCCTGCACCTCGCCATCGGACATGAAAACGCACACCTCGCCCGTGTCGCCGCGCCGCTTGCGGCCCCAGGCCAGCCCCGCGCCGGTCGAAAGACCAATGCCCAGCGTGCCGTTGTGCACCTCCATGCCGGGGCTGTGCTCGGCCCCGATCATCTCCACCGAGGAGCCGTCCTGATTGAACATTTCCAGCCCTTCGGGGGCCATTCGCCCGACCTCGACCAGCGTCGCATAGGCCACCAGCGCGTAATGCGCGGGGGCGATGAACAGCCGGTCGTGGTCCGGGGTGAAGGGGCCGTTATAGCCCGCGCCGGTGACATAATCGCGGTTGGCGGCCGAGGGCACGCCGGCAAAGGGGCGCGGCACCATCGGCAGGGTCGGCGGGCCAAGGTTGAGCGCCTCGTTGTAGAGAAAGGCCAGTTGTTCGGCCGCCGAACAGGCCTGGCTCAGATAGCCGCCATTGTTGCGCATCGAATGTTCGAACACCCGGCGGCGAATGCCAAGCGCCACCTCCTCGGTCGTTTTCGCGTTTTGCACCGGCTCCTCCTTGCCCGACGGCTGGGCAGTAATCAGACTTTTGTCAAAGCATAGTGACAAAAGAAATATCTGACAAGATTGCGCTGACGCCGCAGGCAAAGAAAAACCCGGCCCGGTTCGCACCGGGTCGGGCCAGGCCATGGCACTGAATTATCAGCGCTTTGTGGCTTTCAGATCAAGGAAGCAGGCATAGGCCTGATCGGCGGTCAGGTTTTC
>CAZPWV010000087.1:5709-7898 GCA_964590825.1 uncultured Rhodobacter sp.
TTTCGTGAACCACCTTGGAGACCGCCTGAATCATCGCCACCGGGTCTTCGGACTGGAAGATATTGCGGCCCATATCGACCCCGGCCGCGCCCTGATCGATGGCTTTCCAGGCCATTTCCAGCGCCTCGCGCTCGGGCAGTTTCTTGCCGCCCGCAATCACCAGCGGCACCGGGCAGCCGGCGGCGACCTTTTCGAACCCTTCCTCGACGAAGTAGGTCTTGACGTAATGCGCCCCCAGTTCCGCCGCGATGCGGGTGGCCAGGCCGAAATAGCGGGCATCGCGCACCATGTCCTTGCCGACGCCGGTCACCGCCAGCGTGGGAATGCCATAGCGCGTTCCGGTGTCGATCAGCTTGATGACATTGCTGATCGATTTATGCTCGTATTCCGAGCCGATATAGACCTGCGCCGCCATCGCGCAGGCGCCCAGACGCACCGCATCCTCGATATCGACGGCAATCGTCTCGTTGGAGAGTTCCGACAGAATCGAGTTGCCACCCGAGCAGCGCAGCGCCACCGGTTTGGTGACCGAAGGCGGCACGGTCGAGCGCAGCGCCCCCCTCGTGCACATCAGCACATCGGCATAGTCCACCAGCGGCAGGATGTTGAGGTCCATCCGCTCAAGCCCGGTGGCCGGACCCTGAAAATAGCCATGGTCAAAGGCCAGCATCACCGTGCGCCCGGTCTTCGGGTTGAAGATCCGGCTGAGCCGGTTCTTCAGGCCCCAGTCGTGATGCGCCGCGCCCTTGAGGAAAAACCCCTGCAAGTCTGCCGGACGGTCGAGCCCGAAATCCTTGCCTTCCTTGATATCGTCGAGATCGGCCATGTGCAGTCCTTTCGCTTGGCAGGTCGCGGGGGCCGGTGATCCGGCCCCCGTCTTGGGTGTTTGGTCTCAGAAGTCGAAATTGTCGATGTTTTCCGCGTTGAACACGGTGCGTTCGGGCAGCAGGATGATGCCGTTGTTGTCGGCCTCATAGCTGTAACCCTGCACCGAATTCGGGCTGACCTCGACGGTGCCGATACCGGGAACCTCGATCTTGTCGCCGACCTTGAAGGTCTTGCCATTGGCAAGTTCGTTGGCGATGAAGACCGAAAGCTTGCCCTGCACCACCACATCCCAAAGCCCGAAGGCCTTCACCGTGCCCGATTTCACATATTGGCGCATGGTGTTGGGGGTGGAAAAGCCGGTGACGATCAGCTTGCCGCCCAGTCCGAGGTTTTCAGCCGCCTGTGCCGAGCCGGGCAGGGCGTTGGCATCGGGGCAGATGATCGCGTCAAGATCGGGATAGGTCTGGTAAAGCGCGGTCGGAACCTGCACCGCCTTTTGCGCATCCTGGTTCGAGAACTCGGTCGCCACCACTTCCCAGCTCGGATAGTCCTTGGCGATGATCGCCTTGGCCACTTCCGCCCATTGGTTCTGGTCGGTCACCGTCGGCGAGGAATAGTGGAACGCCACCTTCTTGGCCGCCGTCGGGTCATCCATCTGGTCGGCCGCCATCTTTACCAAAAGCGCGCCAAGCTGTTCGGCGGTGCCCTGGTTGATGTAGTAGCTGCGGCATTCCGGGTTCACGTCGCTGTCCCAGGTCAGCACCTTGACGCCCTTGTCCTGCGCCCGCTTGAGCGACTCGCACAGCCCGTCGGGCGACAGCGAAGAGATGGCGATGGCGTTGTAGCCCTGGTTGACGAAGTTGTTGATGAACTCGACCTGGCCGGAAACCGAGGCTTCCGAGGGGCCATCGTATTTCACTTCGATGCCCAGTTGCTTGCCCATCTCCATCGCGCCCTTGCCGCCCGATTCAAAGAATCCGACACCGGTCAGCTTGGGGATGAAGGCGATCTTGGCGCCCTCGGCGAATGCCGACCCGGCCAGCAGGGCCGAGGCCGCAAGGGCGACGAGGGTGGTTTTTGCGAATTTCATTTCAGTCCTCCTCTTTTTGCAGTTCGTCTCGTTTCGGGGCCGTTGGCCGGCCTCTGCGCGGGGTCAACCGCGATTGTTCCCCACCGCCATCCGCCCGGCCTGATAGGCGGCCCGGTTGGCGCGGCGACGGTGAAATTCGGCTGACAGGATCTTCAGCGTCACCGAGCCGACCAGGAGCCCGCCGATGATGACCGGCACCACATCCGAGGTGATGCCCAGCGCCAGAAGCCCCTGCCGCAGATAGCCCAGCACCAGCCCCGCCAGGAAGGCG
>CAZPWV010000087.1:7908-8377 GCA_964590825.1 uncultured Rhodobacter sp.
CACCGAGCCGGCGCCGCCCTGGATCGAGGTGCCGCCCAGCACCACGGCGGTGATGATCTTCAACAGCGCCTCCGAGCCCAGATCGGAGCGGGCCGAGGTGAAATATGCGGTCAGCACCAGCCCCGCGATGGCCGCGCAAAGCCCGTTGAAGGCATAGACACCAATCAGCGTGCGGCGCACCGGCACGGCGGAAAACCGCGCCACCTCGGCAGAGGTGCCGATATAGGTCAGGTAGCGGCCAAACCGCGTGGCCCGCAGCAAGAGCCCCGCAACCACCACCACCACCAGGGTGACGATCAGCGGCACCGGAACCCAGCCCACCGCCCCGGTTCCGAGCCGGGTGAAGCCTTTGGGCAGGCCGGTGATGCCCTCGTATTGATAGGCCTCGAACCCCCCCGCGCCATAGGCCTTGAACCCCAGCACGTCGAGCAGCGTCGGCAGGCCGGTGGCGATGCCGGCAAACAGGAAC
>CAZPWV010000088.1:0-446 GCA_964590825.1 uncultured Rhodobacter sp.
CAAGAACCCCTGCATCGCCGCCCCCGCCAGCCCCAGCGCCGCCCCCACGCCCAGGCCCAGAACCGCGCGCGGCAGCCGCAATTCGCGCATCACCAGCCCCGCCGCCCCATCGCCCGAAAGGAGCGCGCTCAGCCCCTCGCGCAGCCCAAGCGCGGCCGGGCCAATTGCCAGCGAGGCCAGGAACAAGGCCGCGACAAGGCCCGACAAAAGCATCAACAACGTCCGGTAACTCATTGCGATTGCTTTTCCTTTTCAATTTCAAGGCCAAGCTCCGCAAGCTCTTGCACGGCATCGAGCATGGCCGGCGCCCCGCAGACCCAGCGCGCATCGCGCAGAGGCGACAGCCGGGGCAGCCCCGCCATCGCCGGATGCGCCAGCATCGCCTGTGCCCGCGAGGTGCCCTGACGGTATTCGGTGCCGCCCAGCAGCACCACATCGGGCGCGGC
>CAZPWV010000088.1:456-8322 GCA_964590825.1 uncultured Rhodobacter sp.
GCCGCCCCCGCCCCCACCGCCACCGGCGCCAGTGTCGCCACCAGCGGCAGCGGCCCGCCAAAATCGAGCCCCAGCCCGCCGATGACGTTGTCAAACCCCGCCAGCGCCAGGATCTGCCCTTCGAGCGTGCCCGGCCCATAGCCATAGCCGCCGGTGCCATAAATCGCCGCGCGCAGCCCCGGCCGCGGCCGCGAGATCGCGGCCAGACGCGCATCGAACGCCGCCAGCATCGTCGCGGCCCGTTCGGGCTGGCCGATCTGGCGCCCCACCTCGGTGATGCGGGACCGGATACCCTCCAGCGAGGTGCCCGGATCCATCTGCACCACGCGCAGCCCGAGGCGGCGCATCATCGAGATGGAACCGGGGTTCGACCAGGTATCGGCCAGCACCACATCCGGGTGCAGAAGATAGATCTCCTCGGCGCCGCCCCGGTTGACCGGGTAGGCCTGCGCCGCCGCGTGGGCCAGCGACAGGGCCGGATCGCGCACCAGATAGCTGAGCGAGAGGATCTGTTCGGGCTCGGCCAGCGCCAGCAAAAGCTGATCGGTGCAGACATTCATCGAGACCACCCGCGGCAAACGGCCTGTCTGCGCCGCCGCCAGGGCAGGCAGCCCGATCAGCGCCACGGCCAGAGCCGCAGCGCTGCGCAGGAGGGCCGAAACCCTCCTGCCCCGGTCAGAACCGCGCCGAAACACCGACATAGACGGCCCGGTCCGAGGTGCCGTAGCCGGGCCAGTATTGATAGGCCTCGTCAAACAGGTTTTCCACCCGCAGCCAGGCCTCGCGTTCGTTGCCCAGATCATAGCTCACCTTGGCATCGAGCACGGTAAAATCGGGCAGGCTCTGGCGCCTGGCAACATGGCGCAAGGCCAGCGCGCCGCGCAGCCGGTCGGTGATTTCGGCATCGAGCGTGGCGTTGAGCGTATGCTTGCCAAAGGCGCTGTTCCAGGTGGAACCGGCGGAAATCGTGGGGTTTTCCCAATCGAGATAGGTGTAGTTCAGGGCATAGCCAAAGCGGGCGCCCAGCTTGCCTTCAAGCCCCAGTTCGATCCCTTCGCGGGTGGTGGTGCCGGCCACCTGCGTGTAGCTGCCGGCAACATAATCGATCAGGTCATCGGTCTTGATGCGAAACAGCGTCGCCGAAAGCCGGGTATCGCCAAAGCGTTTTTCGACCCCCAGATCGTAGCTTTGCGAGGTTTCGGGAACCAGCGCGGCATTGCCCGCCCAGGGGTCGTAGAGCTCATACCCCGAGGGGGCGCGGTAGCCGGTAGCGGCAGAGGCGCGCAGGGTCAGGCTGTCGGACAGCGCATAGGTGGCGCCCAGCCGCCCGGTGGTTTGTCCGCCAAAGGTGGAATTGTCGTCGCGCCGGACCGAGGCGACAAGGTCAAGCCCGGCCACCGGTGCAACGGTGTATTCGGCATAGGCGCCGCTGCGGTCGGTCTTGACCGTGCCGGTCACATAGGTGCCCTGATAGTCTTCGAGCACGCGATCAAGGCCAAAGGCCAGACGCCCCGCCCCCAGCGCGGTGCTGGCGGTCCAGGCCAGGGTGCGGCGGGTGCCCTGATAGTCATAGGGGCCAAAGGCCGAGCTGTAGCCGCGCCAGGTGTTGAACCAGCTTGCCGAAAGCTCGTGCTCCAGCCTGCCGGTGGCGAATTGCGCAAAGACGCGGGCCCCCTGTTCGCGGTGGGTTCCGGTCTCGAAGGCATCGGCGGGGGCGCCAAAGGCGCTGTCGATCTCGGTCACGTCATATTGCGCGAAGGCGGAAAAACCGAGCGTCACCCCGGCAAGCGCCTTTTGCCCGCGCAGCGCCAGCCGGGTGGCCTTGTAGCCATCGTCTTCGGTATTGCCATTGTCCTCGTCGGCGGCGGAAAAGCCCGAGGTGAAAACCTTGCTCAGCGTCAGGGCAAATTCGTCCTCGCCGCGCTTGACGCCAAAGCTGTAGGCCCCGGCAAGCGTGTTGTAGCTGCCGCCCTCCAGCCGGAGGCTCTGGCTGACGCCTTCGGTTTGCGGGCGGAAGGAATCGAGGATCACCGCGCCGCCCACCGCCGAAGACCCCAGCACCGCCGAATGCGAGCCGCGGATCAGTTCGGCACGGGAAAAATCCTGCCCGGTCAGGCGGCCGAAGTCATAGGCCACCTGCGGCGTGGAGGGGTCGGAGACGTCGATGCCATCGACCAGAACCTTGATGTAGTTTTGCGACAGGCCGCGAATGGTCAGCCCCGATTGCGTGCCCAGCGGCCCGCGCGCCAAAATGCCTACGCCGGGCTGGCGGGCGAGGATCTCGCTCAGCCGGGTCTGGCCGGTCTGGGCGATGGCCTCGCTGTCCAGCACGGTAACGCTGTTGGCGGTCTTGTCCTTGGCGGTGGCGCTCAGCCCGCCGTAATAGATGATGATTTCCTCAAGCGCGGCGGTCTGCTCGGCCTGGGCGGCACCGCTCAGCGCGATGCAGGCCAGGGCGGTGCTGGCCAGGGCGGTGCTGGCGGCCAGCGCAAGCCCACGAATGCGGGTTGCGGGGGGGCGGGTTGCGTGTTGGGTCATGTCCAATTCCTCGGACGGCCCCGAAAGGGACCGGAAAGTTACAGTCATGCCTTTGGAAAGATGTGACTTTCCGCCGACGGGTGGATGTCACCTCTGGCGGAAATCCGCCTCTGACCGCACGCCCCGCGCGGCAGAAGAGTGAGCGTTCCGGCAGGTCTCCTGACTTGCGGGTCGTCACACTGGACTGGCCTTCCCGGTTTCCCAGTGGCATGTCAGCCCGTGCTCGCCGCTCACAGTTGCGGGGGCAGTTCCGGTTTGGGCAGGACAGGCCTACCGCACCGGATTCCCTTTTCATCCGCAGATGCGGAACCGGAATAGGCTTCGTTTGGCCCATCGCCCCCCGCCCTGTCAAGCCGCTTTGCGGCGTCAGGGAGCCACGAGCGACCTCAGGCCGGATTGGCGCGCCGCCAGCGCAGCGACGACAGCAGCGACAGCCCGATGAACCCCGCCCCCAAGAGCCCGGTGACCACCTCGGGCACATGCACAAGCGTCTGCGCAAACATCACCCCCGAGAGGATGAGAATCGACCAAAACGCCCCATGTTCGAGAAAGCGGAATTCGCTGAGCGTGTTGCGTTCGACCAGCATGATCGTCATCGAGCGCACATAAAGCGCACCGATACCCAGGCCGATGGCGATGAGAAACAGGTTTTGCGTCAGCGCAAAGGCGCCGATCACGCCATCGAAACTGAAGGAGGCGTCCAGCACTTCGAGATAGAGAAAGGCGCCCAGCCCGCCCTTGGCCACATCGGCCGCCATCGCGGCGCGGTCCAGCACCTGACCCAGCACCTCGACCGCCAGAAAGGTCAAAAGCCCGGTGCAGGCCGACATCAGAAAGGTGCCCTCCGCGCCCGCCGGCAACAGCCAGGCAAAAAGCATGATGAGCGCAAGGACAAAGCCGATCTCCAGCCCGCGGACTGAGGCGCAGGCGCTCAGCCTCCGCTCGAGGCTGGCGATCCAATGCACCTCTTTCGCCTCATCGACGAAATAGCTCAGCGCCACCATCATCAGGAAGGCGCCGCCGAAAGCGGCAATGGAAAGATGCGCCGCGCCGATGATGCGGGCGTATTCGGCGGGCTGGGTGGCGGCCAGTTTCAGCGCCTCCCAGGGGCCGATGCCGGCGGCAATCACCACCACCAGAAGCGGAAACAGGATGCGCATTCCGAAAACGGCAATCACGATGCCCCAGGTCAGGAAGCGGTGCTGCCAGAGCGGTGTCATCTGCCCCAGTTTATTGGCATTCACGATCGCATTGTCGAAGGAGAGCGAGATTTCCAGCACCGCCAGCACCAGCGCGACAAAGAAAAACGAAAGCGCCCCGGTCAGGCTGCCCTCATAGGCATAGCCCAGCCAGAGCGCCAGCAAGAGGCCAAGCGCGGTAAAGCCGAAGGCCCAGCCGAAATAGTGCATTGCGATGCGCATTCTGTCCCCGAGATGGGCCGGTGTCGGATCTGACGGCCGATGTTGTTGCGCCTGATGTAGGGGGCCGGTGCCGCAGGCGCAAGCCCGGCCTCGGCCTTCCCGCCCCTGCCGCCGGCCCTTCCGGCTTCAGCCGCGTGGCTCGCCCCGACGGGAGGCATCGCGATGGGTGGCCGGCCGCCGCGTCCAGCGCCGGTGGTGTCATAGGGCGGCGAGACCTCGACCACATCGCCGCCCACCAGGTTCACCCCGGCAAGGCCACGCAAGATCGCCGCCGCCTGCCAGCTTGCCAGCCCCCCCCAGACCGGCGTGCCCGTGCCCGGCGCAAAGGCGGGATCAAGGCAGTCGATGTCAAAAGTGATGTAGCAGGGCCGGTTGCCCACCACCGCCTTGATGCGGGCCACCGTTTCCTCGACCCCGGCGCGGTGAACGAAGGGCGCATCCAGAATATGCACGCCCAGAGTATCGGGGTTGTCAGTGCGGATGCCCACCGAAACCGTGGTTTCTGCCGCCACCACCCCCTGTTTCAGCGCCTTGTAAAGAAAGGTGCCATGGTCGATGCGGCTCATGTCGTCATCCGCCCAGGTATCGGAATGGGCGTCGAACTGGATCAGCGCCACCGGGCCGAACCGCTCGGCATAGGCGCGCAGGATCGGCAGGGTGATGAAATGATCGCCGCCGAGCGTGATCGCCCCCGCCCCCGCCGCCAGAATGCTGCCGATATGGGCCTCGACGCGGGCCGGCACATCGGCGGTGAAGGCATAGTCAAAGGCCATGTCGCCGTAATCCAGCACCGTCATCTCGGCCAGAGGGTCGTAGCCCCAGCCATAGGGCGCATCGAACGCCTGCAAGGTGCTGGCCTCGCGAATCGCCCGCGGGCCAAAGCGGGTGCCGGGGCGATGGGTGACCGCCTGGTCAAAGGCCACGCCGGTGATTGCCAGATCGGCCCCGGTCAGATCCTTGCTGTAACGGCGGCGCAAGAAGCTTGTCGCCCCGGAAAAGGCGTTTTCATAGGCCAGTCCGCGCGGGTCGGGCCGCGTGAACGCCATGTCGATCTGGGTTTTTGCATCTTCGAGCGCCATGATCTTCTCCCTTTCGCCCTGCATGGCGCGGCGCCGGAGTGCGGTCAAGCCGCCGCCGGGCTTGCGGCGCAAAATCTGGTTTGCCGGGGTGCGTCAGCCCGCCACATCTGGAATTAGTCTAATATTGATCTGGATCAAATATCTCACGGCCCCGTGATCTTAGATTTATTCTACCTTTCGGAGCTACGGAGGAACCAAGCCATGAAACGGAAAATTGCAGTCGCGCTGACGATGACGTCGGTGCTTGCCGCACCGGCATTCGCCGATGATGCGGCGCTGCGCGAAGCGGCCAAAGGCGTATTTGAAGCGATCCCGCTTCAGGCGCCCATGCTGGCCAGCGGTAACGCGATCACGCGCGACAAGGTCGATCTGGGCGCCAAGCTCTTCTTCGATCCGCGGATGTCGAAATCGGGGCTGTTCTCGTGCCAGTCGTGCCACAACATCGGCCTTGGTGGTGTGGACGGGCTGGAAACCTCGGTGGGTCACGGCTGGCAAGCCGGCCCGCGCAACGCGCCGACGATGCTGAACGCCGTGTTCAACATCGCCCAGTTCTGGGATGGCCGTGCTCCTGACCTCGCTGCGCAAGCGAAAGGCCCGGTTCAAGCGGGCGTGGAAATGAACAACACCCCCGAACAGGTGGTGGCAACGCTGAACTCGATGCCGGGCTATGTGGACGCCTTCAAGGCCTCGTTCCCCGGCGAAGCCGATCCGGTGACCTTCGACAATTTCGCGCTGGCGATCGAGGCCTTCGAGGCCACGCTCATCACCCCGAACTCGAAGTTCGACCAGTTCCTGATGGGTCAGGACGGCGCCATGTCCGACCAGGAAAAAGCCGGTCTGCAACTGTTCATCGATACCGGCTGCGCCTCGTGCCACAGCGGCATCAACTTCGGCGGCAACGGCTACTATCCGTTTGGCGTCGTTGAAAAACCCGGCGCCGCCGTGCTGCCCGAAGGCGACAAGGGCCGCTTTGCGGTTTCGGAAACGGCCGATGACGAATATGTCTTCCGCGCCGCGCCGCTGCGCAACATCGCCGTCACCGCGCCCTATTTCCACTCGGGCAAGGTCTGGGATCTGAAGGAAGCCGTGTCGATCATGGCCAACTCGCAGCTCGGCGCCGAACTGACCGAAGCGCAGATCGACGATATGGTGGCCTTCCTCGCCACCCTGACCGGCGAACAGCCGCAAGTCGTGCACCCGACCTTCCCGGTCAGCACCGCGACGACGCCGAAACCGGCCCCGATGTAAGAAGTCGAACGTCCCTTCGACGGGATGGGCGCGGGGGGAAACCCCCGCGCCTTTTCCTTTGGCGCGGCAAGACGCCTTGCGCAGGCATGTTCATGCAAGACAAAAGGCCCCGGACACCGGGGCCTTTTGCGTTTCTGGGGATGCGCTTATTCGGGATGCGCTTATTCGGGGCGGCAGATTTCGCCGCGCGACATGCCGATGATGGTGCGCCCGACCAGCCCGACGATCAGCACCGCCAGCACCGCCAGAAACGCCGTTGCCATGCGCAGATGCGTATCGGAATGGGCCAGTTCGGCATAGAGGAAGGTGGCAATGGTCAGCGCCGCCAGCGGAAAGCTGAGCGCCCAGAACGACATCGCGAAGGGCAGCCGCAGGATGCGCGGCAATTGCACCGCCACCAGCGCCGCAAAGCCAAAGGCCAGCGACAGCAGGATATGCCCCATCGCATCCACCGGCGCGCCCTCGACCATCGTCATCCGCACCCAGGCGATGAAGGCCACCGCCGGCGGGGCGATCATGATGACCAGCGTGGGCTGCAACCGCCCCGGCAGCGGGTCGTGAAACACCAGCCGGTTGAAGACGAGCGTCAGCAGGATCAGCCAGAACATCAGCCCCGCCGAAAAGAACAGCCAGGAAATTTCGGCAAAGCCCATCTGCGCCCCGGCCACCGGAACGATGATATTGCCCACCGCCGGAATGAACCAGGCCGGGTTGAGATGGCCATGCTGGAAGCTGCGGGTGCCGATCCAGTTGGTCATCACCGCAAGGGTCAGCACGCCTTGCAGCAGCGTTCCCGCCGCCCAGAAGCTCAGCGCCACCGGCTTGGACACCGTCATCAGCGCGATCGACAGCAGCAGCAGCGACACCGAAATGGTCGGAAAGAACGACAGCCGCACCGGGTGGTGCCACTCGGCCTTGACCTCGTGCCAGTGCCGGGCCGCCTTGAGCGCATAAACCGAGGAGATCGCCACGAACAGGCCTAGGGTCAGCCAAAGCATCGCCTGATAGGGCATCGGCCCAAGCCCGAGCGGCCCCGCCGCCGCGCGCAGCGCCAGCGTGAACCCGCCAAAGCCCATGGCCACGGCATAGAAAGTGATCGGAAAATGCATCAGGCGGCTTTCGCCGCCCTCCGCATGAGAGGTGGGGGAGGTCATGAGGGCTCCTCAGTCCTGTGCTTGTTTACCTGTGTAGAGGGCTTGCGCCGTGTAGACCAGAATGGCAAGCCCGACCGCGCCAAGCAATGCGACGCCAAGAAGCACGATCCAGTCGATCGGGCCGCCAATGTCGGCCAGGCCGGAATGGGTGAAGGTCTGCACAAAGATCACCGCCGCCACCGCGCCCACCGGCATGAAGAGTTGCGCCAGCAAAAACTTGCGCGCCGACAGGTGGCGGTCACGGATCAGCACGAAAAGATAGGCCAGGGTGATGGCGACAGCCACCGCCACCATGGTCCAGAACAGGCCGCGCCCGAAGATTTCCTCGAAGACGGTGAGCAGCATTCCAAAAGTGAGTTCTTTCATGTCTCGGTCCTCCGGGCTCAGGCCTTGCCACGCAGCATGGCGTTATAGGTGGGTTTCAGC
>CAZPWV010000089.1:0-8295 GCA_964590825.1 uncultured Rhodobacter sp.
CCGCCAGCACCCGCCGCGCCCCCTCGGCCAGAAGCCCGCGCGTCAGCCCACCGGGGCCGGGGCCGATTTCCAGCACATCCGATCCGGCAAGATCGCCGGCCGCGCGGGCAATCTTGGCGGTCAGGTTCAGATCCAGCAGGAAATTCTGCCCAAGGCTCTTTTTCGCCACCAGATCATGGGTGGCAATCACCTCGCGCAAAGGAGGAAGCCCGTCGATCGCCGCCATGCTTTTGCCTTTCCAAAGTGCCAAATATCCCACGGGGGTGCGGGGGTGGGAAACCCCCGCTGCCTCCGGCGGGGATATTTCAACACTTTGGAAACGGCAAGGCAGGGGAAATGGCAGGGCGGGGATCAGCCCAGCCGTGCCCGGCCCATCCTTGCCGCCATCCGCAGTGCCGCAATCAGGCTGGCGGGGCTGGCCAGGCCCTTGCCCGCGATGTCATAGGCGGTGCCATGGTCGGGCGAGGTGCGCACGAAGGGCAGCCCAAGCGTCACATTCACCCCGCCGTCGAAATCGAGCGTCTTGATCGGGATCAGCGCCTGATCGTGATAGGCGCAGATCGCGGCGTCATAGCGGGCACGGGCCGCGGGGTGGAACATCGTGTCGGGCGGCAGCGGACCGAACACCGCCAGCCCCTCGGCGCGCAGCCCGGCGACCACATCGGTCATCCAGTCGATTTCCTCGTGCCCCATGGCCCCGCCCTCGCCGGCATGAGGGTTCAGCCCCGCCACCGCAAGACGCGGCGCTTCGATACCAAAATCGCGCTGCAGGCCGGCGGCGGTCAGCCGCACGGTTTCGCGCAGCAGATCCGGGGTAAAGGCGCCGATCACTGCGGCCAGGGCAATGTGAATGGTGGCCGGCACGACCCGGCAGGGCGGGCTGACCCGTTCCGAGGCCAGCATCATCACCACTTTGGCGCCGCCGGCCAGATGCGCCAGATACTCGGTATGGCCCGGAAAGGCAAAACCGGCCCCGTCCTTCAGCGCCTTCTTGTGGATCGGCGCGGTGGTCAGCGCCAGCCCCTCGCCGCGCATCGCCAGATCGACACCGCGCGCGATCACATCGATCACCGCCTGCGCATTGGCCGGGTCGGGCTGGCCGGGCAGGGCGGCGGCGGGAAACGGGTGAGGCAGCACGCAAAGCGCCGATCCGGCATGGCTCATCGCCTCGGACGGGTGGCTGATCTCGCGCAGGCGGGTGCCCTTGGGCAGATGCGCTGGATCGCCCAGCCAGACAAAGGGCAGGCTGGCCCCCAGCGCGTCCCAGGCCTTGGCCGCCAGTTCCGGCCCGACCCCGGAGGGGTCACCGCAGCTGACGATCACCGGGCGCTCCGCCCCCAGGGGCGGCCGTGTCATGGCCGCACGATGACCGCTTTGGCCGTCAGATCGGCCAGCATCCCGTCGGCAAGGCTGCCCAGCCGCGCATTCAGCAACTGTTCGCGGATCTGCGCCGCCTCGGGCGCGACCTCGCCCGCCGCTTCGTCAAGCCGGCGCTCGCGGCTGCACAGCATCACCAGCAGATCGTTGGCGCCGCGCCGCAGCAGCGCGGTTTCGCCGATATCGAGCTGCGCCAGCGTCAGCGCCACATCCTGCGCAATGCCCGATTGGCCAGCCGCCTCGAACCGTTCGAGCCGTTCCGGCGGCAGCGCCTTGGCCACCGAATAAAGATCGTCGCAGCGGCGGGCATCGGCGGCGACCCTGGCGGCCAGCGCCGCGGTTTCGGGCGCACCGCTGGCGCCCAGAAGCAGCGTCGCATAGCCAAGGCTCTGGTCGGCCGGGCTGACCGGGCCGCCGTCATCGAGACCGCGCAACATGAACACCGCCACCGCATAGGGCATCGAAACCGGGGCGGTGGCCTGTCCGGGGCGCAGCCCGAGGATGACATTGCGCAGCGCCGGGGGCAGGTTTTCGATCGGCATCCAGTCCAGGCGTCCGCCCTTCGAGGCCGAGGCCGAGGCCGAGACTTCGCGCGCGATCGCCCCGAAGGCGCCCTCGCCACCCGCCGCCGAGGCCCGCCGCGCCGCCGCCATGGCCGCGCCTTCCTGACCCGGAGGGGCGGGAATGACGATTTCGGAAATCAGCACCCGTGTGCCGGCGCCGCGGCTGGCCTCGAGCGCCATGGCGCGGTCGATATCGGCCTGCGAAATCTGCACCCGTCCGGCGAAATGCGCCTTGACCACCTCGCGCCAGAGCATCCCGGCAGTGACGAAATCGCGGAAGGTCTGCGCCTCGACCCCCTCTTGCGCGAGGGCCTTGAGAAAATCTTCGGTGCCCATGTTGGCGCGGCCGGCGAATTCGGACATGCCCTGCGCCACCGCTTCGGCCCCCAGGGCGATGCCATCCGCGCGCGCCTGCCAGATCCGCAGCCGGTCCTCGATCAGCGATTTCTCCGCCGCCGCCCGCAGGTCGCCGGTTTCGCGCAGCAATTGCATGAATCTCATGCGTTGCGAAATCTCGTAGCCGGTAATGCCCAGATCGTTGACGAGGATTACCGGGGCATAGGGGTTGCCGCCGGGGGCGCCCTCCTGTGCCTGCGCGCGGGTGCCCGCAAGACCCAGCCCGAAAGCCAGAAGCAGCGCCGCAAGCGCGAAGAAGGGCCGCATCGTTCCGTTGCGCATCAGTTGGTTCCGCATCATTCCGTTTCGTCGTCCGTTCATCTTCGTTTCGTCACCGGCCACCGCACCGGCCACCGCTCTGGCCCGGATTGCGCGCCAATCCCGGCCCGCCCCGGCCCCGATCACCGCCGGCACACCCGGTCTGCCCGTCCGCCCGCGGCCCCGGCGCCGAAACCCACAAGTTCCACCGAAAGACCAAAATCGGTTTCGGGTTCCACACTAGTGGAGGACGTGAACCGACGCGAGAGGGAAAGATCGACGCTCAGGCATTCGTTGGTGTATTGCAGCCCAAAGGCGGCCCGGGCGGCGCGGTCGGCGGTAAAATCATAGCGGGTGTCAAAGGTCGAACGCCAGCCCTCGGCCCATTGCCAGCCGGATTCGAACAAAAGCTCGGAGGTGTCGAGCGGCCGGCCCTCGGCGGCATCGGCCTGCATCCACAGATAGCCGGCGGCAATCTGGGTTTCGCGGCCCAGATAGGCCAGCCGCAACTCATCGCGCGAAAAGCCGAAATCATCGTCAAAAAGGGCGCGGTTCGACAGCGTCAACCCGGCACTGTTGCGCAGATGCGCCGCCACCAGCCAGTCCGAGCGGCGCCCCGAAAGCCCGGTTCCGGGGCTGAACTGCCCCAGATCGTCGAGCCGCAGCACCCGCCCCGCCGTCACCCCCAGCGACCAGCCCGAGGCATCGTGACGGGTCCAGCTCAGCCCGAGGTTGGCCCGCGCCCCGGCCTCGCGCGCATCGCCGCCCGGAAACCGCGAAAAGGCAAACAGGTTGCCTTCGTCGAATTCGAGCAGCCGGCTGTCTTCGTTGGGCAGCGTTTCCAGGTCGTCGCGCGACCAGATCAGTTGCACCACCGGCTCGATCACCTGCGCCGCGCGCCCCGAGGTGGCCACCCAGGGCCAGCGCAACTCGACCCCCAGGCTGGGCAGCGCCCGCAGGCTGTTGCCGGCAAAGACCGCATCCTGACGCACCAGGCTGGCATCAAAGGCCAGTTCCGCCTGCGCCGCCGCCAGCACCCCACCGGGCAAGAGCCAGTTGCGCCGCCAGTCGGCCAGCATAGCCGCGCGCAGCATGTCGCGCCCGTCGGCCTCGGTATCAGCATCGGCCAGCCCATCGACGGCCAGCGTCGCGGCGCGCCGATGCGCATGAAGACTGCCCTCAAGCGTCAGCTCGCCGCCGATCGTGGCGGGGCGGAACACCCGCGTCCAACTGGCATCGCCCGAAAACATCGGCTCGGTCGAATTGCTTTCGCCCTCGCGCATCGAATGGGTATTGCCGATCTTTGCCCAGATCAGTTCATCTCTGCGCACCCGTTCGAGCGTCACCCCGGACCAGAGCCGATCTTCGTCGGAGAGGCCGTAGTTGAGCAGATAGGAGGGGTCCGAGGTGGTGCGCAACTGCGCCGCCAGCCGGAAGCCGCGGGGCAGATCGGCGCTGCCGCTGCCGAACAGATAGCCGCGCGTTTCGCCGGGGCGGATGCTGTCGCGGCTCAGCGCCCCTTCCAGTTCGAACGCGCCAAAGCTCAGCGCCTGCCGATAGCGCAGCCCCAGCGTGGCGGTGTGCGCGGTGGCAAGATAGGGCGTGAAGGTCAGGTCTGCCGTTGGGCCAAGGGTCAGGAAATAGGGCATTTTCAGCCCCGGCCCAAGCGAAGAGGTGGTGCGGAAACCGGGCCGCAGGAAGCCGCTCATCCGGGTGACGCCGGGGTCGGGCATCCGCAGCCGGGGCAGATAGAGCAGCGGCACCCCCATGGCACGGAACTGTGCGCCATCGAAATGCAACTGCTGCCGGGTGGCATCATGGGTGATCGTGCGGGCGCGGATTTCCCACAGCGGGGTTGGGTCGGTGGCGCAGATCCGGCAGGACGAGGCCACCACCTCATGCAGCACGGTGCGGCCCTCGCCCTGCCGCTCGATGCGGTTGGCGGCCAGTTGCAATTCCCGCGCCAGCACCATCCGCGCCCCGATCAGCACGCCCTGCTGCAGGTCGCGGCGCATCTCGGCGCTGTCGGCCACAATCACCGTGCCGCCCGCGCCCGGCTCGACCAGACGGATCGGGCCTTCGATGCTCAGCTGCCCGGTACTGTCGTCATAGCGGATCGAACGGGCGCTCAGCCGGTGGTCGCGCCAGTAGATTTCAACATTGCCCTCGGCAATCAGCGTGTTGGTGCCCTGCAGCAAGATCCGGTCGGCCAGCAGGGTGGCCGGCTGCACCTCGGCCGATGGGCCGGTCTTGGCGCCGCTGTTCTGGGCCGGGGTGCCTTGGGCCGGCGTGTCCTGGGCGAGGGCGACGCTGCGGCCCGCATCGGCCAGGGCCAGCGCCGCCGCTCCGGCGCAAAAGCCGGCCGCCAGAACTCGCGCCCGAACGGCGCTGCCGGGGATGCGCATCAGCCGTCCTCCCGCTGCAAGACCAGCGCCAGGGCCAGCATCAGCGCGATGGCCGGCGGCGCCCAGGCTGCCAGAACCACCGGAATCTGGCCGTTGTCGCCCAGCACCCGCGCCACATTGCGCAGGAAAAATACCCCAAGCCCCGCCGCCAGGGCGAAAAGCACCATCGTGCCGGTGCCGCCAAAGCGCACATGGCGCATGGTGAAGCCCGCCGCCATCAGCACCATGGCCGCCAGCACGAAGGGCAGGGCAAGCTCGCTGTGCAGCCAGACCAGATGGCGGCGGGCGGAAAACCCGGCGATCTCGAGACTGTGGATGAATCCCGGCAGATCCCAGATCGGCACGGCCGAGGGTTCGCCGAAACTGTCGGCGATGCTCTGCGCGGTCAGATCGGAGGCGATCGAAAGCCGGGACGCCGCGGTGGCATCGCGCTCGGGGTTGGTCGAGGTGCCCAGCGGCCAGTCCTTGGTGTCTTGCAACTCCCAGGCGCCGGGGGTCAGCCGCGCGGAGGCGGCATCGATCCGGCGCACCGGGCCACGGGCGGCGTCGAAGATCACGAAGGTGACGTCGAAAAGCGCGGTCGCATCGGGGTTGGCGCGTGCGGCGCGGATCACCGCCTGGCCGCCGCCCTCGGTGCCTTGCCGCATCCAGACCCCCTCGCGGCCCAGCGCGACCGTCTGCGCCGCATCGGCGCGGCTGCGCCCCTCCAGCGCCGAGGCGCGCTCGGAGGTGGCCGAAACGATCGGGTTGCCCAGCGCCACGAACAGCACCCCCAGCGCCAGTGCCACGCTGACCGGCGCCGCCAGCATCCGCAGCGCCGAACGCCCGGTGGCGCGGATCACCACCAGTTCCGAAGACCGCGCGAGGCCCAAAAACAGCACCACCGCCGCCAGCACGGTGACCAGCGGCAAGATCGTGTAAAGCGAGGCCGGCACCGACAGCGCGGCCAGTTCGGCCGCATCGGCCAGAGTGCCATTGGCGGGGTCGAGACGGCGGATCTTCTCGACCATCTCGATCAGGAAAAGCACCCCCCAGAACGCCCCCGCCACGATCAGGAAGGCCCGCAGGAACCGCCGCGCGATGTAAAGCGAAAGCGTCATGACAGCCTCCGCAAAGTCCGGCGCAGCCCGTGGCTCCGCCCCGCCCACCACAGCAGCACCGCCGCCCCCGCCAGCCCCGCCAGCGGCGGCACATAGTAAAGCCCCCAAAGCTGCGGCGCCGCGCGGGTGGCCGAAGCGGCACCGTTGGCCAGCATCTGCAAGACGATCAGCGCCAACACCCCCAGCGCCATCTGCCGCCACAGGCCAAAGCGCGAAAACCCGCCCAGCATCAGCGCCGCCGCCCCCAGAAGCGCCGCCGCCGGCGCCATCAGCGGTTGCGCCAGCCGGTCGTGCAGCGCCCGCAGCGCGCCGCCGGCATCGCCGCCCGTGGCCGCCAGCAGCGCCGCCGAAGGGGCAAGAAGCTGCCAGCTTGGCACCTCGTCCCAATCGGTCTTGCCGACCCCCGCGCCGCCCATCAAGGCCCCGATATCATAGGTGAAATCGGCAAATCGGGTGATCGCGAGGGCGCGGTCCGAGGCGCGCAGGGTCTCGGCCATGCCTTCGAACATCACCAGTTTCGGCCCGCTCTGCGAAGGCACGATCAGCGCCTTTTCGGCGGTGTAGGTGGTCTGGGTCTGCGCCGAACGCGCGTCGAGCAGGAAAATATCCAGCAATTCACCCAGGTCCGAGATTTCGCGGATGTAGATGGTCAGCCCCGCCGCCGGGCTTTGAAAACTGCCCGCGGTCAGGAACCGCGCCGTGACATCTTGCGAGACCTGCGCCTGACGCTCGTCCAGCCGGGCCTTGGAGGCCGGCACCAGAACATGCACCAGCACCAGCATCAGCCCCGCCACGATCAGCCCGAAAACCGCCACCGGCGCGGCCAGACGCCAGGGGCTGGCCCCGGTCGCCTGCATCACCACCAGTTCGGATTCGGCGCTGAGCCGGTTCAGCGTGGTCAGCGTGGCCGCGAAAGCCGCCACCGGCAGCACCAGCCGGATCACATTGGGCAGGGTCAGCGCGGTGAATTCCAGCACCACCCAGGCGGTCTGGCCATCGGCGATGAGCTTGTCAAACAGCAACACCGCGCGGTTGACCCAATAGACCGACACCAGCACCAGCGCGAAAAAGCCAAACAGCGCCATGAGCTGGGACAGAAGATATCGGTCCAGTCGTTTCAAACCCTGCATCCCCCCGGATGTTTCCTCTTCTCTAGCGCGGGATCGGGGCCGGGGAAAGCCCCCCGCCGCAGATCTCGCCGCAGATGGCGGCGGCGCCTTGGGGGCGCGCCCCCTGGGCGGGCGGCGGTTGGCCCCCCCCGCGCCGGAGGCGGTTGGTCCCCCGCGCCGGAGGCGGCCGCACCCCCGCGCCGGAGGCGGTTGGTCCGGGCCGATGGCGCCTGTCGGGCGGCTATACATTCCGGTTTCGCCCGCATAGGCTTTGCGCCACGCCATTTTCCGCAAGAGGACCCCCATGACCGATCCCGTCGCCCTCCGTTTCAGTGCCACCGATTTCGAGGCTTTTGCCACGCGCGAGGGGCGTGTGGCGCTGATCGTGGCGCCCGAGTCGGGGCTGGGTGGGGCCGGGCGGCGGCTGGACCGTCTGTCGCGCGGGGCGCTGAGCCGGGCGCTGGCCTCGGAGGGCTGGGCCAGGCTGGAGGCGGGCGAATCGCTCGACATCGGCTTTCCGGCGGGGCTGGCCTGCGAGGCGCTGGTCTTGCTCAAGCTGCCCCGCAAGGCCACGGCGGAGGCCGCGCGCAAGGCCGGTGCGGCGGTGGCAAAGGGGCTGGGCGCCAAGGGTGCGCTGCTGGTGGCGGAAAATCACCCCCGTGCCGCCGATATTGCCTTTGGGCTGGCGCTGCGGGCCTATCGCTTCGATTATCAAAGCGCCGCCCGGCCCGGCTTTGGCCCGGTCGAGATGATGGTGGCGCGCCCCGAGGCGCTGGCCGCCGAGGCCGGCCCGCAGGCGGCGCTGGCCGAGGGGGTGTTTTTCGCCCGCGATCTGGTGAACGAACCGGCCAATATCCTGACCACCGACGATTTCGCCGCCCGTCTGGCGGCGATGCACGAACTGGGGCTCGAGGTCGAAATTCTGGAAGAGCCGCAACTGGCCGAGCTGGGGATGCGGGCGCTTCTGGCGGTGGGGCAGGGCTCGTCCAGCCCGTCCAAGGTGGTGGTGATGCGCTGGCAGGGGATTTCCCCCGAAGAGGATGGCTGCGGGCTCACCCGCGAGGTGGCGCCGCTGGTGCTGGTGGGC